>JABFRB010000003.1 GCA_013141385.1 Bacteroidales bacterium
ATCAACAGATCGATACATAAGCAAACCATTTTTCATAAACTTATTGTTCGAATGGTTGAAGGTGATCCCATTACATATCAGAATGTTAAAATTAGTGCTTAAATAAACACCTCAATTAAATAATATGTATATCCGCTATATTACCTATAAGCAAAACTCGCTCCATTGTCATTCCGGGCGAAGTCCCGGAATCTAGATTATAAAGAACTGGATTCCTGCATTCGCAGGAATGACAACTTGGGTTGTTTATTCCTGATTAGGTATTATTGCGGACAATCATATTAAATAATTTACAATTGGGTATCGCAAAATGCGATAGTTGCATTTGCTCGGATACAAAGTTTTCCCTTGAGGGAATTTGGCAATTTGATAATGAATATACTCGATTCCATACAATTTTCAACTTGCCACATTATCAAATTTTCAAATTAACTAATTCTCAAATTAACTAATTTTCAAATTATTATTTCTCCTCCCCCAACCCCTGATTCCCCGTATCGAGTACATACTTCCATTCACCCTTCTCGTTCCTTTTCCAGATTGTTGTATAGGTTCCTTTGCTAATCTGATCGGGGTTTGCTTTTTCCTTAAACTCCCAAATTCCATAGGTATATCCAAGTTCGCCAGACTCAGCTGCACGAGCGTAGATGGGTTTCCATGTTAAAACATAAGTAGTATCAGGTCTTTTGGCCTGCCGCTCCTCCAAAAGTTTAATGCCCACCATTGGGTAGCTATTGGGAGCAAGGAATGTAACATCCTCGGCAGCAAATTTAACGAATGCAGCATTCTTTCCATGCTCAACGGAATAGGTGCTAAAATCACTATCTACTTGCATCAATTCATCGCAATACTTTTGGGTATCGACCTTTTTCTGATTGCATCCAAAGAGAAGAATCAAAAAGGTTAAGATTAGAGTTGTGGGTTTCATGGTATTTAGTGTTTAGTGTTTGTGTTAATTCTCAAATCTTCAAATTCTTCAATTTTCAAATTATTAAGCATCTTCCGTCTTCTGACTTCTGACTTCCGTCTTCCAACTTCTCAATGATACCAAACCAACACTTTCCCCTATCACATACCAAGATTGCTATAGATTAATCTCGTTTTTGTCGGTTGATTTAATAATAACCCCCTCGATTGGAATCTTAATAATCTTTGAATTAGTAGCATTGGATTTAATGGTAACGCTACGGCTGATAACCTGCGGGCGTGGTTCAATCCTGAATTCCACTTTAATTAAACCCGATTTTCCAGGGAGAATTGGCGCTTTTGGCCATTCCTTAATATTTGTTCCGCAACACCCAGCTACTTCATTAAGGATTAGCGGTTGATTTCCAGTATTTATAACCGAAATTTGAATCTTTCCATTCTCATCCGACAGATCGTTTAAGCCTATTTCACCCATTTTAACCGTATCTGGCTTAGTAGTAATGAATGCGCCTTTATTTTGGGCAGAAACTGAAAGTGTTGCTGCAATAAAAAGAAATAGTGAGAAAAAAGTTCGTTTCATCTGATTATCGTTTTTAGCCTTTTGTTTTAGAACCCCAACCCCTTAAAAAGGGGCTATAACAGTATTTACATTTTTACTTAAATTCTGATTTTATTTGCTTTAGTACACCAGTAAGGTTATTAATAACTTCTTTGTTCTCGAATCTTAAAACCTTTTTATCCATTAACGCAAGGTGTGTATCCCGGTCAATATCTTTTGCTATCCCCTCCTGTGTAAAATGTTGCTGTCCATCTAACTCTATAATTAACTTCTCTGATGAACAATAAAAATCAGCTATATAATAACCAATACTATGTTGTCTTCTGAATTTTCGCCCACACAACTTCTTATCTTTTAATACCTCCCATAAAACAAGTTCCGCCTCAGTCATATTCCTTCGCAAATGACGGCGAGTGTCCTTTAAATATGGCAAGTTATTGAGTTTAGTAGTCATTTACTATTGAAGCTGTATTAATATTGCTGATGTTTAGATATCATCGCTCTGTTATAGCCCCTTCTTAAGGGGTTGGGGTTATTAAAGCCTTACCTCTCCAAAATTATACCAACAAATTTAAATGCTAAAATACAAAAAAGAATGATTCACCTTAAAGCAGCAAAATTTGCTTTTTACCGAAAGCAAAATGTTTAGTTTAATCGGAGTTAATTCACCAAAAACAAATAGTTTATTGTCCATATTTCAATTTTATACAATTGATATTCATATAATTACAATCAAATATGATGGATGTAACATCATTTATATCAAATTGCACTTATCAAATAATAGCCTACGCTTATTCACTTTAAAATAGCTATCACAACGTACTTAACTCTTATCAAAAACATCAATTTTCTATGCCGTAACTTTGAACATCATGTAAAATCTGCACAAAAACAATTACCAAGAATTTATTTAAAATAGATAAGTAAATGATTGATACAACACTTAATTTTCTAACACAGGAAATAAATACATTTCTGAAAATTAAGAATAATACTCCTAATGAGGATAAAATAGTACTATCAAGCATAGCTTCAGAGAGCGGATTGGTAATACCAAATAAATCATTGGGGCTATCTCTCATCAATATTGAAGAGGAAAGAGTTTTTAAGGAGCAAAGGGCTGCCTATTTAAATGATAATGGTAAAACACAGAGCTATAACCCAGAATTACGCTTGAATCTATACATACTTATCACCTCTAATTTTCAGGATAAACTTAAGGAAGATCCAACCGATGATTACAGGGAAGGGTTAAAGCAGCTCTCGAACGTAATCCTATTCTTTCAATCCAAAAATGTATTTACAAATGAGAACTCTCCGTTGCTTGCAAGCTTAGATCCTAATATCCAAAAGATTATTGTTGAGCTCTACTCCTACTCCTTTGAGCAATTATACAATTTTTGGAGTGTAGTTGGAACAAAATATCTACCCTCGGTTCTATATAAAGTCCGAATGTTACGATTCCAAGGTGGTTCTGTAGATACTGAATTACCTGTTGCTTCTGGAGTAGATTTAAATAATTCAACTGTAAATTGATGTATATAACATTATTCAATATTAACACGCTTCATAATTACTACAAAAGTGGTATTTGTAAAAAATTGACCTTTGTACCAACCGCTAATTGCCTAAAGAATATCAAAAATCATAAATTGATATTTAGGCAAAGCGAAAGCGGATTTAAGATTGCCTACAAATCCATTGATGAATTGGGAACACCATTAATTGACCCATCTGGAAATTTATTTACGTTTGCCATTACTCTTAAGGATACAAATGAGCTACTTAATATTACCAATCTAAAGGTAGATTCTAAAGAGTATACAGCCAAAAAGATTATCTATTTCACAAACAATCCTGTTGGCAATAAAACCATTACGCACAAATTTATAGATGATATAAAACCTCAAATATTCAACTACAAATTTCCTTTTAAAGCGAACAATCCCAATTCGGACGTTGCAAATCTTGAAATATTAAATATGGAAGGAGCCAACATTTTAGGCCCCTTTGCATCCATAAAACCCGAAAAAGATTGCAGCTATTACTACAAAATTGATTTATCAACCTATCCAAGCGGAAAGTATACTTTTAGGGTTAGCGATTCTACCAATGATCAAATAGATGAATTGATTTACATCGATAATGAACTATCAAAACAATCCATTTTTGGGTTATTGGAAATAGAATATGATAACACTACTCTTGAAGAATATAATCTAAGCCTTATCAGGCAAGAATCTTTTTGGAAGTATCTGATAGTTAATAAATCGGATAGCATTGATTTAGATTCATTCAGCCTAAGTATCCTTGATTCAAGCAGTGAACACCCAGCTCCCTATGAGAATACATACGAATTTGAAAAAGGAGAAGAACCTGATCCTGATATTCGCATTAGCGGATTCGATACGGTAATATTCACATCAAAGAATAAAATACCCTTTTATGAAGATTCCCTTTTAAACATTGAATTACTAAAAACCGATAGGGGTGGTAAGTCATCTGCAGAGGGAATTTCATTAATTAAGCATCTACCAAATCCTAAACTTTCTGGGATTATCAATAAAAATAGTGAATCAGAAATATATGTTTTCATATAAATAATTAAAAAATTAGAAGATGGCAAATTACAAAACACCAGGTGTCTATATTGAGGAAATATCGACCCTTCCGGCTTCTATAGCCCCTGTGGCCACAGCCATTCCCGCTTTCATAGGCTATACAGAAGACTATACTAGAAATAGAGAAACGGTAATAAACAAACCTGTAAGGATAACCTCCTTATTGGAATTCACCGAAATATTTGGTGGTCCTTTTAAGGAAGAATTCTCGGTTACCTTATCAGATGCAACTATTGCAATTTCCCAAATTTCAGTACCCTATACTCTTTACTATCATGTAAGGATGTATTTCGAAAATGGTGGTGGGCCTTGCTATATTGTATCAATAAGTAAATATGCAACAAAGGCAAGTGATGCAAGCATCGATAAGGCATTACTCCTAGTCGGTCTCGATGCGGTTAGCAAAGAGGATGAAGTAACCCTTTTAGTTATACCAGAGGCAATTGAACTCGAAGAGGCAGATAGGAAAGATGTATACGATGCAATGCTAACTCAATGCAATCTTTTACAAGATCGTTTTAGCATATTCGATGTAATCGCTGATTCCGATAATACTGTTAAAGAGGACGGTGATCATTTCCGCAATAGTAATATCGGAACAGATTATTTAAAGTACGGTGCAGCCTATTACCCACCTCTCAAAACAACAATAAATTATTACTATAAAGATAGCGAGGTAGGTATTACTGATAATAGAACTGGAGCTATTTATTCTAGCGGCTCTAAACTATCCGATGTCTTGAACGATGGTTTTGCCTTAGGTACAATTACCATTGAGGATAATGACAAGATCGATGGAGATGTTTTCAGCATCAATGGTCAAACCTTAGTGGAAGGCGATGGTAAGGACTTTGAAAAAGGAGTAGATAGTAATGCTACTGCCGAGAATCTTAAGGATGCTGTTGATGATCTGGAGGATAGCGCATATACAACGAGTATCGAAGATAATGTAATAACAATCACTGCAAATTCGAGAGGGTATGTGGGTACTTTAATTGGCCTAGGGTGCACAAAGAGCGGGGGGGGTGCTTCGGTATCGGGTGATACACTGGAGGGAGGAGATGATACAACTCAAGCTTCAGGTACTATTACCATTAGCGATTATAGCTGTATAGATGGGGCTTCATTTATTATTAATGATGAAATATTTATAGCGGGTATTGATTTTGAGGTTGGCTCAACCAATGTTCAAGCCGCTAAATCACTAATTGACTTACTCGATACAAAGGTTGGCCTACCTTATGATTACTTACGAGCAAGCAATGTGATTACAATTACAGCTAAGGCCGTTGGTGAAGCGGGAAACTCTATTACTCTTGGGTATAATGAGGGTGGTGGAACAGTATCTGGCTCAACTTTAGCATTAAGTAGTTCGGCTGATAAAGCCCTTTACAACCTCATTACAAAAGAGATCAAGAAAAATTATGTTGTACTCTACCCCAGTGCAACAATTGCCGGAATATATGCTAGGGTCGATAAGGATCGTGGGGTATGGAAGGCTCCCGCTAATGTAAGCGTAAACATGGTCAAAGATCCTTCAATAGCCATTACTAAGGAAGAGCAGGAAAATCTTAATGTTGATTCTACATCAGGAAAATCAATTAATGCTATACGGAAATTCGCAGGTAAGGGCGTAATTGTTTGGGGTGCCAGAACACTTGCAGGGAATGATAATGAGTGGCGCTATGTTCCTGTCCGTCGGCTATTTATATTCATCGAGGAATCTGTTAAGAAAGCAACTGAATTTGTTGTTTTTGAACCAAACGATGCAAATACATGGCTTAAGACTAAGGCAATGATTGAAAACTTCTTGATAACGCTATGGAAGGATGGTGCTTTAACCGGGGCAAAACCAGAACATGCTTTCTATGTGAAAATTGGATTAGGCCAAACCATGACTTCCCTTGATATTCTGGAAGGGCGAATGAACATCGAAATTGGTTTAGCTGCCGTAAGACCTGCAGAATTTATAATTCTTAAGTTTTCGCACATGTTACAAAAGTCATAACTAACTGATAATAAAGAAATCAAAATATTAAAACTTAAACTATGACAAATCCATTAACCCCCGGGGTATATATCGAAGAAATATCCACCATTCCACCTTCGATAGCCGCAGTAGAAACTGCAATTCCCGCATTTATAGGATATACCGAAAAGGCAGAGGAAAATAAAGACACCACTGCTTTACTCTATAAGCCAACAAGAATAACCTCAATGCTTGAATACGAAGAAATATTTGGAGGACCAAAAGAGGAAATCATTACCGTTACTGTTGAAGATCAATTGGATAACGATAATAAAATATTCAGTCGAGAGATCAATGCCAGTATTTCGTCAACTTTAAGCTTCTTCCTCTACTACAGCGTAAAAATGTTTTTCGATAACGGCGGAGGCCCATGCTATATCGTTTCAGTTGGTGACTACAATGCTACTATTAGCGATGGTGATAGCAACACTGGACTAAAAGGAGGCATTGCAACACTAGAAAAGATTGATGAACCAACTTTATTGGTATTCCCCGATGCAATTTCATTAAACGATCAAGCCTTGTATGGGGGTGTAGTTATAAGTGCTCTAACTTTATGCAACAAACTACAAGATCGTTTCACAATTGCCGATGTAATTTACAATGAAGATTCTGACCCAGAAGAGGAAAAGATAAAATACAGTCAATATAGACCTTCTGAAATAGAAAGTTATAGAAGTGCCTTGGGAACTGATTACCTAAAGTATGGTGCTTGCTATTTTCCTTTTGTTAATACTACACTGAATTGCGGTTATTCCGATGGCAAAGTTACTATTACCCACAAAGAAAATAATGCTGTTGCATCAGCAAATCCAATAACCGATACCTATGCAGTTTTAAAAACAAGCAATCCAAGTATCTATAGAGCCATTGAGGCAAAAATTAAAAAACTTTACGTAACAATACCTCCATCAGGTGCAATTGCCGGAGTTTACGCCAGAGTTGATAAAGATCGTGGCGTTTGGAAAGCTCCTGCAAATGTTGGATTAAAATCAGTAATTGGGCCAACCGTTAAGATCACGAACAAAGAGCAGGATGATCTTAATGTTGATGCAACATCTGGGAAATCAGTTAATGCCATTAGAACCTTTGTTGGAAAAGGAACATTAATCTGGGGTGCTAGAACTTTTGCTGGAAATGATAATGAGTGGAGATATGTTCCTGTAAGGAGATTTTACATCTTCGTAGAAGAATCGGTTAAAAAAGCCACTGAATTCGTTGTTTTTGAACCTAACGATGCAAATACATGGTTAAGAGTAAAAACAATGATTGAAAACTTTTTAACCCTTCAGTGGAGGAATGGAGCTCTTGCCGGTGCAAAAGCCGATGATGCATTCTTTGTAAAAGTGGGTCTAGGACAAACAATGACTGCACTTGACATCCTTGAGGGTAGAATGAATATTGAAATCGGTATGGCTGCTGTAAGGCCTGCAGAATTCATCATTCTTAAATTTTCACACAAATTACAGGAATCATAACAATACCATTAATTAGAACTTAAAATTATTAACTATAAAAATTATAATCATGGCAACAAATTATCCAGTATCCGCCTTTCACTTCCAAGTTGAATGGAGTGGAACAAGAATAGGATTTACCGAAGTATCAGGATTAAATGTTGAACTTCAAAGTATTGATTACCGTGAGGGTAGTTCACCTGAATATCAGGTTACAAAAATGCCAGGAATTCCAAAATACTCAAACATTACCTTGAAAAGAGGAATTTTCAAAGGTGATAATGAATTCTTTCAATGGCTCAATACGGTGAAACTTAACAATATTACCCGCAGAGATCTTACCATTAGCCTACTAAACGAGGAACATGCTCCAGTAGCTTCATGGAAGGTGAAAGATGCTTGGCCTTGCAAGGTCGATGGCCCTGCATTAAAATCAACTGGGAACGAAGTAGCTGTAGAAAGCATTGAACTTTGTCACGAAGGACTATCAATTGAATTCTCATAAAAGTTCTTCTCAGTAGTGTTAATGACTTTGCCAATAGGCTTTTAAAACAGCCGAAGAGTACTTTCGTCTGTTTAAAAAGTTGTCTTAATTCTACTAACAAATTGCAAACAATCAATAATTTACAGCAAATATGACATTGTACTATCCTCCGGTTGGATTTCACTTCGTTGTTCGTTTTGAAGGATTACTGTTGAATTATCCGGGCATACCTGATATCGGTTTTCAGAAGGTTTCAGGTATTAATGTAACTATTAATACTGAAGAATATCAAGAAGGAGGAGAAACTAGGTTTAAACATAGGCTGCCAAATCCACCCACGTATCCAAACCTAGTTTTGGAACGTGGGATGCTAATTGGTTCTCAGCTAATGCAGTGGTATAAAGACTCGGTGGAAGGCTTCAAGTTTGTACCAAATGATGTTACGGTAATTCTTTTAAATAGCCTCCATATTCCTATTCAGGCATGGAATTTTGTTAATGCAATCCCAGTAAAATGGACTATTGCCGATTTAAATGCAACTGAGAATAAAGTTTTGGTTGAAACCGTTGAATTATCATATCAATACTATAAAAGGATTGATGTAACAGATCTTATTTCATTGGTTAAATAATCTGATAACATGGCGTAGGAATTATAACACTATCAGCAAAAATTTAAAATATGCCTGTTGAAATTAGAGAATTGATAATTAGAGCTTACGTTGAATCTGAGAATAAAAAGGATGTAAAATCCAGTAAAGATTCTTTTGCCAATGACGAGAGTAATTTCTCTTCATCCGATGAAATTGCTCAATTGCTTGAGGTTATAAATAACAAAAACGAACGTTGATGGGACTCAGTGATTTATTAACGGTTGGTGGAGGTTTAGAGAAACTTAGGATTACAGCATTTCAGGATGAGGAGTATAAAACTACTATTGGAAGTTTCATAGTCATGTATAATCCTACTACATTTTCTCAAACAATAAGTACCAAATGGCTAGATGAAAAACAAGTTAATACCAATGGTAAAGAAAAGTCCTTTAGAACAAACGAACCAAGTAAATTGACATTCGATTTTATGTTTGATGCAACCTGTGCATCTCCATCAAGCGAGAGCAAAGCAGGATCATCTGTTTTCGATGCATACACATTAATTAAAAATTCTGATCCTACTGATTCTGGTAAAAGGCATATCAATGATGCAATAGCAAAGTTTTTTGAACTTACTCAAAAGGTAAATAGCGAAACGCATAAACCATCATATTTACAAATAAACTGGGGGTCATTTGAGTTTAGAGGAGTTCTCGAAAGCGCTACAATAAATTACAAATTGTTTAATTTAAGCGGTTTGCCAATAAGAGCCACTCTTACAGCAAATTTTTCAGAGAGCATTACAAAAACAGAAGTAGCAGCTGAACAAAAAACTGAATCGCCAGATCTTACTCATTATAGAATAGTAAACGAAGGTGATACTTTGCCTTTACTATCACAAATGATGTATGGCGATCCTTCATACTACATGGAGTTAGCAAAAATAAATGGTCTAACTAATTTCCGAAATATCAAAGTTGGTCAAAGGATTATTTTTCCGCCAATCGATAAAAGCAATAAATCGAAATGACAGACGAAAGTAGAACAATACCAACCCAAGCAAGTACTGACTTAGCAACGTTCCGAATTTTTGCGAATGGTGCAGAAGTTAGTAGCGATGTGGCAATTGTGTCTATTAGCGTCAGTAAAACTGTGAATAAGATCCCAACAGCCAGACTTGTACTAAGCGATGGTAATATGGCAAAAGAGGATTTTGAACTTAGTGCCAGTGAAGATTTTATTCCAGGAGCCGAAATCGAAATTCATGCTGGTTACCATAGTATAGAAGATCCTATATTTAAAGGAATTGTCATTAAACATGGAATAAAATTTAGAAGCGAACAGAACTCTGAGCTTATTCTTGAAATGAAAGACGTGAGCGTTAAAATGACAATAGGTCGAAAAAATAAATACTTTTTTGATTCAAAGGATAGTGATATTATTGAAGAGATACTTTCGGATTACACTGACCTTCAGGTAGATGTTGAAGCAACAGAACTAGAGCATAAGGAAATGGTTCAGTATTACTGTACCGACTGGGACTTTATACTTTCAAGAGCCGATGTAAACGGTCAGCTAGTATTCGTTGATGATGGAACAATAACCATTAAAGCACCCGATTTATCAGCAGATCCCTTAGTAAAACTCTTTCATGGCGACAACGTTTTTGAGTTTGAAGCCGAAATGGATGCCCGCAACCAGTACACTGCAACCAAGAGTAAATCATGGGACTATACAAGTCAGGCAGTAATTGAATCCAGCGGTGAAGATCCTGGATTAACAGAGCAGGGGAATATTACAGGATCAGACTTAGCTGGTATTATAGGACTCGAAAACTATGAAATGCAACACCCCGGTCAAGTTATTACTGAAGAATTACAATCATGGGCAAACACTAAATTACTCAGAAGTAGGCTTGCTAAAATTCAGGGACACGTCCAGATTGTTGGCTTTAGCGATATAAAACCTGGTGATATCATAGAATTGGGAGGTTTTGGAGACCGATTTAACGGCAAAGCCTTTGTTTCAGCAATAACCCATACAGTAAGTTCAAATACCAAGTGGAAAACAAATATCCAATTTGGTCTATCGGATCAATGTTATGCACATGCATACGATAATATTTTAGAAAAACCTGCATCGGCAATATTACCTGCAATACAAGGATTGCATATTGCCATTGTCACCAATATTCATGAAGATCCCGATGGAGAATTTCGGGTTAGAGTCAAAATACCTGTTATAAGCACCGAAGAAGATGGTGTTTGGGCAAGAGTAGCCACACTTGATGCTGGAGATAGCCGTGGTTCATTCTTCAGACCCTATGTTGATGATGAGGTTATTGTAGGCTTTATTAATGACGATCCTCGTGATCCTGTAATACTTGGAATGCTTCACAGTAGTGCCCTACCATCGCCAGTTGAACCAGCCGAAGATAACTATGAAAAAGGCTTTGTTACAAAAGAAAAAGTTAAACTAATGTTTAACGATGAGAAAAAAAGTCTGACCATTGAAACACCAAATAGCAACATCCTTTTAGTGAGCGATGATGAGAAGGGAATTAAACTAGAGGATGAGAATGGCAATATAATTCAAATGAACGCCGATGGAATTACCATTGAAAGTGCTAAAGATTTGATTCTAAAAGCTAGCGGAGATATTACAATAGAGGGAACTAATGTGTCAAGCAAAGCTAGTGCCCAGTATAAGGCAGAAGGAAGTAGTGGAGCAGAACTATCAACTAGCGGTCAAGCCGTATTGAAAGGTTCTGTTGTAGCGATTAATTAATATTAAAGTATTTATGCCAGCAGCAGCAAGAGTTGGAGATGTTACTAATCATGGTGGAACAATAGTAGGTCCAGGTGAAGCAACTGTTTTAATTGGAGGCATGCCTGCCTCAGTTGCTGGCGACAATCATGTATGCTCATTACCCCCAAATGCGCATCAACCAACAGCCAGCCCATTTCCAATGGGAAGTGCAACTGTATTAATTGGGGGAAAACCAGCAATTAGAGTTGGCGATACTTGTATATGTGGAGCGTCTGCCGCAGTGGGCGAACCAACAGTAATGATAGGGTAAAAAACTAGAATTCTTATGGATAATAGTGATAATAACATCAATGTAAGCAACAGCTTTTTAGGAAGAGGATGGAAATTCCCTGTAACTTTTGTTGATAGCAGCTTTACAGTGGAGTTAGTTGAGGATGAACAGGATATTGCTGAAAGCATTCAAATAATTCTAAATACTGCTTTAGGTGAAAGAGTTATGCATCCTGATTTTGGTTCAAACCTTGAGGATTTACTTTTTGAAAAAATTGATATTACCAGTTTAACCATGATTACCAATAGGTTAAAAAGAGCTTTCCTTTACCACGAGTCAAGGGTAACAATTAATGATATAGATCTTACACCCGATGCTGAAAATGGGATTATTCAAGTTACTGTTGATTATACCATATCTGCTACCAATACTAGAACAAACTTAGTTTATCCATACTATATAAACGAAGGAACCGACATTTAATATGAGCCAGAATTGTTGCGATAAGAACCCTTTAAAAAGAGATGGCACAAGCCAACAGCAACGCTTACTTAAAGCCTTGCTACCTGGATATATTGCTGTTGATGAACGTAGTATGGGAGATTTAATTGAATTTGTTAAGCAATACGCCAAAGAGATAAACTTCTTTAATATTGATAATGGTATAAAAGGGAATTGGGAAGAGTTTTTTTATAAATCCATAGATACTAAAAATCAAATTACCGAACCGCATTATGCTTTATTCATAGCCTTTCTGAAACTTTTTAAATATGCGCAGGATGATTTAAACCTGCTTACCAAAAAACATATCGACTTTTACTATAAAGAAGTTTTGCAACTATCAGAAAAACCTGCCGTTGCAGATCAAGTGTTTTTAATATTTGAACTTGCAAAGCATGTAACTACCTCTTTTAAAATTGATAAAGGAACAAAACTGAAAGCAGGTAAGGATTCTACTGGTGTTGAAGTGATATATGAAACCGATAAGGAAATTGTTGTAAACAAAGCAAAAGTAAAGGAGTTAAAAACTCTTTTCTGCAATAAAAATAGCATATTCGGCAACTTAGCACCAAATTATTGTCTATACGCCTCACCTATTGCAAACTCATCCGATGGGCAGGGTGGTGAAATTGAAGCCGAGGATTTGAGCTGGAAAACCTTTGGATTACCCACATTATCCAAAAATGAAAATAAAGAATATACTGCTAACAGGCAGCTAGCCAAAATAGGTTTTGCCTTTGCATCGCCAATCCTTTTCTTAGCCGAAGGCGATAGAACTGTTATACTTACACTAACTTTTAGCAATGCCGAACCTCTGGAAAGAATACTTAAATGCAGGGATTATAACATAGATACTTCCATTCAAGCCTTTTTTAGTGGGGAGAAGGAATGGATTGAGTCTTTGGACGAAGACAATCTGTACTCAGAGGAAAGGGCATTAGAATTCCTAAATAATGCCAAAGAAGCTAAAGATATTGCCGGTAATGAACCTCAAGAAGGTCCTGTTTATGACGATCCAAATACTGGATATGGAGATCAGACTAAGGATTATGATATTGGAATACTTGTTGCCGAAAGAATCATTACAGAACGAGATAAACTACCAAGTAAAAAATATACAAGTACATCAGAATTGTTGAATATCTATGGATTTGGTATTGATAAACTTAACGATATTAAATACTCTTTTCGTAAAGATTTCCATAGCACAACCATCGATCTAAAAAAGAAACAGCTAATAATTAAAAGAACCCTATTCAAGGATAAAAAAGCAGTTGTAAAATACAATAAAGAAGTTCTTCTTGATCCTTTTGAGACCCAATGGCCTGTCGAAAAAATTATTATTAATACTGATGGAATAATAAATACATACATTTATAAGGATTTAAAAGATCTTGAGATTATTAACGCTGAAATAAAGATAGAGGTTTCGGGCGTAAAAAGTTTAACTATCCAAAATGATTTTTCTGAGCTAAAACCATCGAAACCCTTTATGCCATTCACGAATAAACCAGCAATTGGTTCCAACTTTTACATAGGTAGTTGGGAGGTATTCCAGAAAAAACCGCAATCAATAGATTTAAATATTGCATGGGATAAACTCCCAACTAATTTATTAGGGTTTCAGGATTATTATCAGTATTACAAGGACTCTAGCGATGGTTCCAAAAGAGCTAACTCAAAGTTTAAAATTAAGATATCTTATCTCTATAACAAGGATTGGGTAGAACTTAAGGATCAAACTACACTATTTACAAATGAAAATGGAGTTGAAATTTCAGACGGTACCACTTTACCTTTTGATAAGACAGTAAAAATAAAGACATTTAGTCCAGATCTAAATGTAACCATTGAAAGAAACGAGCAACTAAGCGACTTTAAGGTTTATGATGAATCAACTCAAAGAGGCTTTATGAAGTTCAAACTAGATGGTACTGATTTTGGTCATTCAAACTTTCAGATTTCATATACAAAAGCTGTTCTAACTGGTGTTAAAAAAACAGAAGAAGCTGGTGAAACAGTAGATTATACAGATGAACTTCCAAACGAACCCTATACCCCTGCAATAAAAGAGTTATCGCTTGACTATTCCTCATCTGAAAATTTTAAGGTAATTAAGATTGAAGAAAAAGACTTTGAAGAACGTATTGAACAATTCTTCCATATTCACCCTTTTGGAGTAGAAGAGGTTCTAACTACAAAATCTCAGAATTTCCTACTCCCTCAGTATGAGGACGAAGGCACTTTATATATTGGATTAAGCGATTTAGAACCACCACAAAACATATCAATACTATTCAAGGTTTCGGAGGGCAGCCCCGATCCTGATTTAACAAACCAAATAGTTAATTGGTCATATCTAGTTAGCAATGAATGGAAACCAATTGATAAAAATGATATTCTGTTCGATACAACTGATAAACTAATAACCTCTGGGATTGTAAGTTTAAGTCTACCCAAAACAATTAATTCTGATAATACAGTATTAACCCCAGATTTATTCTGGATAAAAGCATCGGTAGAAAATTCATCCAAAGCAATTGCAGATATTATAAGTGTAAACACACAAGCCGTAACTGCTAGCTTTGTTGATAATGGCAACGATCCAAACTATCTAAAAATACCACTTGCAGAAGAAACCATTAAGAAATTTAAGGATAGTAAAGCATCAATTAGTAAAATCACACAACCATACTCTTCATTTGGAGGGGAGATTAAAGAACAATACAGCGATTTTTACACACGAGTTAGCGAAAGATTGAGACATAAATCAAGAGCTATAACAATTTGGGATTACGAAAGGCTTGTTCTTGCTTCATTCCCATCAATCTATAAGGTAAAATGCTTAAATCACACTAAATATAGTAATGGATCATTTGCCGAAATGGCGCCGGGAAATGTGACTCTTATTGTAATTTCAAACGTTCGAAATACAAATGCAGTTGATTTACTTAAACCTAAAACAAGCTTAAACACCTTAACTGAAATTAAAGAATTTATAAAAGGGAGTGAGGATAATACAAAACAAAGCATCTGTTCCGAGAATTTAAGCCTATTTATAATGAATCCCATTTTCGAAGAAATTAGGGTTGATTTCAAGGTGAAATTTCAAAAGCTCAAAGATCCCGGTTACTATCATAATCAGCTTAACTCCGATATCATCTCTTTTCTTGCCCCATGGGCATTCGATTCAGAATCGGATGTGGTTTTTGGTGGCAAAATTCACAAATCAAAAATTCTCAACTTTATTGAGGAACGGGATTATGTTGATTATGTTACCTGTTTCAAAATAAGCCTAATAGCTAATGATGGAACTGAATCAACGGACATTGAGTACGCTGAAACAACAACATCAGCATCTATTTTAACATCATCCAAAGAACATAAAATTGAGGTAATTGATTCTAAAATATGTGATTGTGATGATAATGAACAGTATGATGTCACAATCCCATCAAGGGACGGTTGTTCTTGCGATAAATAGTAAGTATGATATGATTTTTTAATAAAAACTGATTGAAAATTTAAATTTTATTCCATACACAGTATGGCAGACATTATAAAAATATCGAAAGAGTCACCAGAGCAAAAAAGTCAGAATTATAAACTTCTTCGTGAGGAAGGTATAAAATATATTCAGGAAATGGCTGGGAAAATATGGAGTGATTACAACCTTCATGATCCTGGTATTACAATACTTGAAGCATTATGCTATGCCATTACCGACTTAGGCTACCGAGCCTCCTACCCTATCAACGATATTATTGCCGTTAAGCAGAATGGCTCTAAAACAGAAAACATTAAGAACTTCTATACCGCTAGGCAAATACTTCACAATGCTCCACTAACTAGGAAAGACTATAGAAAGTTGCTAATTGATACTGCCATTAGTTTTGATATTCCCGATTCAAGCGACAAAGAATTGCTGGGTATTAAGAATTCATGGATTGATAAATCGAATGAAGCAGAAACTTTTTTCTACGCCGATGTTAAGAATAGTAAGCTAACTTATACAAAACCTTTAGCAACATCAGATCAGGAAGCAATTAAAGTTGGAATACTTTACGACATACTAATTGAATTTGATCGAAGCGATTATTATGGTGATTTAAATGAAAATACTATAAAAGGCGAACTTCCAATAACAGTTAATCCAGATAACGAAAATTTAAATGGATTAGTTATTGATATTGAAGTTGAGTGTCCAAGATGGGACGAAAAAATTGATTGGGACAATCTCGATTCTATTATACATTCCATTAATGAAAACAATATAGGATTTCAAATAAGCAATCTACCTGATAATTACTACTTTGAAACCTATACAATTGTTGATGAAAAAACGTTGCACATTGTAATAAAAGATGAATCGGATGACAATGAAGTTGATGGATTAGAAATTATTGATGAAAAAATCAATGAATGTATTTTTGATTCCGAAGTTGGATTAATCCGAAAATATCAGGAAAAGGTTAGAATAATCCAGCAAATACTTAAAAAGGTTAAAGCAAGATTAAACGATAACCGTAATCTTTGCGAAGATTTTTATAGACTCAGCGCATTAAAGGTTGAGGAAATTGCAGTATGTGCTGATGTTGAACTCGATAATAATGCAGATACTGAAAAGGTTCAAGCGCAAATATATCATACCATCGATAAATTCTTATCTCCATCGGTTAAATTTTACACAATTCAGGAAATGCTCGATAAGTGTAAAATCACTGAGGAGTATTACATTAAGAGTATCGATAAAGCATCAAAAATATTCACCGTTTACAAGGACGTAACCGAGATATTATCAGAAAGTTCTACAGTAACAGTAAAGAATGCTGTTAGTAATAACGGGGATTACACTGTTGCCTCAGTTTTAATTAATCCTTATAACTCAAGTTATACTGATATTACTGTTAATGAGGATATTCCATCTGAAATACTCGTGGATGGTGGTATTGTATCAGTAACCTATAAAAATGCAGGTGATTGCTTAACTATTGACACAATTTTTGAGGGACCTCCCCTAGAACATGGTTTTATATATGATGAAGAGCTTGAAAATGCCAACCGAAAAGATGTAATCCATGTATCCGACTTAATACAAATTATTATGGATATTCCTGGGGTTGCAGCTGTTAAAGATATTCAAATAGCAAATGTTCCCCAGAACAATGAGGATGGAAAAATCTTATCAAAAAATGTAAAATGGTGCCTGAAACTAGCTATGGAGCAGAACTATGTTCCAAGACTCAGCATTGAACTTTGTAAATTCAGATTTTTTAAGGATAACATACCATTCAAAGCAAATGCTGAAGAAGTTGAAGATTTACTTAAAGAGTTAAATATAAACGAAAGGGATAATAAACTTATTTCCCCAAAACTTGATATCAATATTCCTTGTGGAGAATTCAGAAACATTGAGGAGTATACAAGTATTCAGGAGGAGTTTCCATTAATTTATGGAATTGGAAGAGAAGGAATACCCAATCAATCAGGAATATCACCAGAATCCAAAAACAAAAGAGAGGCACAAGTTAAGCAGCTTAAGGGTTACCTTATGTTTTTCGATCAACTCCTTGCCAGCTATCTATCCCAACTATCCCATGTTAAAGATCTCTTCTCGATAAATGCAGAGAAAGATGAAAATGGTAGTTACAAAATTGGTCGTACCTACTACACTCAGCCACTATTCGAGATAGTACCTGATGTTGATGCCTTATATGTTGATAAGACTAGCCATCCTGAAAAACTTTATGCTATAACCGAGGATGAGTCAACCTTTTCTGATAGAAGAAACAAATTTCTCGATCACCTTTTAGCCCGCTTTTCAGAACAATTCTCGGATTATGCACTATCAAGGTATTGGCATTCCGATAAAAACAAATCAACCGATCTTATTGATGATAAACTAGTTTTCATCAACTCTTACCCCGAAATTAGCACAAATAGGGGGAAAGCCTTTAACTATAAGCATCCAGATAGTGTGTGGCATATCGATAATGTATCGGGATTAGAAAAAAGAGTCTCCTTACTAATGGGAATACCTCCCAAAAGTACCGATTTATTGAATTTCAGAGATAATTTTAAAATAACCGAAGATAATGGTCTGTATAAATTTGAAATAGTTAACGGAAGTAAAACCTTACTTAACAATTCTGATTACCAATCGATTGAAGATTTAAAGAAGGATCTTGAAGTTATTATAGTTAAAGGACTCTTTAAAGAAGACTTCACCATTTCAATTAATGACACTAATTACTATTTCTATATTGATTGTTTGGATAAAGAAAACAATACCAGAATAATAGGCACAAGTGAACCCAACTATTACACTTCCGAAGAAGATGTAGAAAATGATATTGATGAGCTGGTTAAAATACTTCACGATGAATTTTTTGATAATCAAGAATCTAACCGAAACAACATAGCTTGTCCATTCGAAAATTATCTGATTTTTAACAAATCAGGTGAAATAATAGATGAATACCAGACTTACACTTTTGAACTGTATTGTAAACCTTTTGATTTTGTTACTGAGAATTTAATTGTAAGCGGAGAAGTGGCTGTTAAAGCATCCGATTTGCCTACAGAAAAAGTGGATGTGCAACAAAAAATTCTTGGATTACTAGTCAGTATCGATGGAATAACGTCATTCTCGGAAACCAATCTTTCATTCACTATAACTGGATCGGATAATGAAGAAACTAGAAATAGCATAATAAGTTTTATTAAAAGCAGATTTGTTAACAGGGAAGGTTTTCATGTAATTGAACACCCTTTGCTTAGACCAAAACTTAAAACATTAAAAGTTGACATAAAGAACCTTGGCGATCTATATTATAATATCGAAACACCCGTAGTTGAAGTTAAATCTTCATCCAATAAAATTATTGTAGAGGGCAACCATACTATTGAATTCAAAACTGGAAATAAAACCGATACTACTACAAATTATAGATATAAAACAGATCAGATTAATTCAAAAATAATTATTGAATCAGCAATAAATCATAAATCGGAGAACACCTCGGAGTTTAAAATATCCGAAGAAACTTTTGCTAGCATCAGCGATACAGATATAAATGGAACATTGTCGTATCCGGTAAATGTACATATTGATAGCATTGATAAGGAAGGATTTTTAGTACTATCACTAAGAAAGGATGGCTTCTACCCAAAAGAAGCCGATAAGGTTGAAATTAAAGACTCATCTAGCAACATCAATGATGGATTCTACTATGTGTCTAAAGCTGAATCGAATAAAATTATGCTTGTCAGCGATACGCTTATGCCTGTGATTCTTGATAAGGATTGTTCAACTCAAATAAGAGACCCATATACGTGCATTGCTTCGGTTATACTTCCATATTGGCCTGAGCGATTCAGTAACAACGACTTCCGAAAATTGTTCGAAAAAACGCTACGTATGGAAGCTCCAGCGCATATCTTCCTAAGAATTTGCTGGGTAAATAACCATCATATGCAAATTCTTGAGGAGAAATATAAACGTTGGATAGTTGAAAACTCTAGAAAGAATGCTGATGAGATTGCAATTAGCAAATCACTTAAAGAGTTGATAGAAGCATTATACCAGCTAAGAAATGTTTACCCGGTAGGAACACTCTACGATCCCGAGGAACATGAGACTTTACAAAATACTATTATACTTAACAATACTATGATTGGTAACGCTTAAACCTTAAAAAAATGAACATCTTAGATAGCTATCCAGTATTTGAAAACAACCAGGTTTTAACCAGCGACCAGTTAAATAACCTAGTAAAATACCTTGATCAGCAGAATAGGCTTACGAGGTCACAGCTAATCGGAATAGGTGCTATATGCGGGTTTCATATCAAGTATGACACTACCGAAGACGCTTTAACCATAACCAAAGGAGTTGGCATAACATCCGAAGGTTTTTTATTAGAACAAGGCGATTGTTCAACCAGATGGTATAGGAAATATGATTATACAAAATCGAATATAACCTATCCCCCATTCGAAGATATTACTAATAAAACCAACCCTTTGGATGTAGAATTATTTGAACTATTATCAACATCAACCGATCCCAGCAATGAAACTAAGTTATCCAAAACTTTCCTAACCGACAAAGTAGTTCTCCTATTCCTCGAAATATTCGATCAGGATCTGAAAACTTGCTTGGCTAAAAGCTGCGATGAAATAGGTCAAACAAGAATCTTCACAATTCGAAGGTTATTGATCACTAAAGATAATATGGACAAAGTCTTACAAAGACTTAATATTGATACCTACGATCCAACATTTCCCAATAAATTCGAACTTCCGGTAATTACCATTCCTAGGGTTAACATTAAACCCGATGAACCGGCAGCAAAAGATAAATCATTACTTCTTAAAAAGTATTTAGATGCTGTGGAAGTGGTTAAAAAGGATTTGCTAGACGCTATTAAACTTACATATACAACATATAACCCAATTCTAAAAGATGTATATACCAAGAATTATTTTGGGAACGGAGAAATAATAGATACTACAGTTTTGGAATGGGATACAAATTTGAGTGTCGATTTATACGGTACTCAATACTTCTACGATTTTTTTAAAGACTTAACTCTTGCTTATGAAGAGTTTAAAAATACAGCCTTTGAACTGTGCAACGAATGCCTTATTGATATGGAAAGATTTCCATTACATTTAATGCTAGGCCCTGCAATACCCGATAAGGACTATAATATTGATTCAACTCCATATAGAAATAGATTTATACATTCTCCCGCATACTCAATTCAAAAATATCTTACGCTAAAAGCCCAGTCACTGCACCAGCGAATGGTGTCAATGATTATTAATTTCAAACTTGAATATATTAAAAGATTAGAAGATCCTAATTTAGAAGAAGAAGCTGATAAACTCAAAAAAACTAAAACCAAGCTAAAAAAAACAATAGACAATATATATATAATTCCAAGTAATGAAAAGCTATCAAATCTAAGCGACAGATCAATTCCATTCTATTATGATATCGACAAAGGTGATTTACCGTTAATTAACTATTGGAACTACGATATTGAAAAACGAAAACTGTCCGATTATATCCTAACTTATCAACACCAAAAAGAAAATAGCATCGATCCAATAAAAAATCCTTTAAAATTTGATTTGGATAAATACTCATTCTTAAGAATTGAAGGGGTATTGGGAAAAGAAGCTAATATCAGTGAAACCGAATTAAATAAAAAAAAGGTTGACTTTAATTTACCATTTAATGTTGTAACTCTAATACTTAATCAAGCCTCCGACAAACTAGTATTAAGTCCTGAACTATGGAACGATCTTAGTGTTTCATATACGGAATCACGTTTCCGATTTAAATGTCTAATTCAAAATCTTTACGGGGATGTCCAAAAACTTGAAAATTATAATCTGGAAATTGAATATACAACCATAAAATCTAATATAGTTAATACTCTTATTGATGATATACTTTCGTGCTTACCAAATAATATAAACGTTTTTAATTTCCCATTATTCTTTGACAAATACTGTCGTTTAATTGAACTAATGCAGGAGTATAGGCTAGTATTGACCCATTTACAAGGAAAACTAATTAATGTCCAAATTAATGTTATACCAGCCAAAGATCTTCAAAATAAATTAGTCGCTATTGATGAAAGTCTTGACTTTATCAATAGAATTCTCAATAATTGTACTTACAAAGAGTTATATCTACTATACAATAGATTAATTGGCAGGAAAAAATACCTGAAGGAAAACCATCCAATGGTATTCTCGAATTTTATTAAGAAAAATCCTGGAATCGATCATTTGATCGGTGTAAATAAATTCGGAACATATTTGATGATCATTGAGGATATTACTCCAGAATTAGATAAAAATAAGGTTCTTGCAGAATTTTCATTGCCATATCTGTGCTGCTGTGATTGTATTGAATTACCCACAATTGAAAAAGAGCTTGATTATAACCAACTACCTGAACTCGCTTTACCCGATGGAGCAATTTGTATTAAGTATAATAAAGTGGATATCGATATTTTGCAAAATGACTACATCCCCTACACTGGCAAATTTGATATCACAACGAATAGCCAATATGCAACTTACGATCCAAGTAAAAAATTAATAACTTATAATCGTAATAGTTATTTGGGTTTAGATACTTTCCACTATACAATTAATCGAAAAATAGCACAAACTGATAACAGCATACAAACCTCTAAAAATGAGTTAAGTATAGTTCCAGATGATTTAATCGCAAACAGTTTATTTGGATACTCATTAGATATTGATCAGGGCAAAGCAATTATCGGGGCCTTAAAAGGGGGTGATAAATCTGTAAATTCAGGTAGTGCTTATATCTTGGAATTAATTAACGACCAATGGAAACAACAGGCAAAACTACTTCCAAGCGATAAAGAAAGTGAGGATCAATTCGGTTGTTCTGTAGCAATTAGCGGCAACTATGCGTTTGTTGGAGCAAAGGGCGAAGACACTAATGGAAGTATGGCTGGAAGCGTTTATGTTTTTGCTTATGAGAACAAAAATTGGGTAGAAAAACAAAAATTGCAACCCGATGATATTAATGCAGGTGACTATTTTGGCTGCTCAATAGCAATATTTAATAACCTTCTTATCATTGGTGCCTTTGGAAAGGATAGTAGTATTAAAAACTGTGGGTGCGCCTACTTATTCAAGTTAGAAGCGAATAAATGGGTTCAGAAACAAAAAATAACTGCAAGTGATTCGGAAACAGGCGATTATTTTGGCTACGATGTAGCATTATACAATAATAATTTAGTGATCGGTGCCTATTGTAAAGATTCTAAAGGATATAATTCTGGGTGTGCATACGTGTATTCATATAATGGAACTCAGTTTATTGAAAAGCATAAACTTATTCCAAACGATCTAGCAGCCGATAATTATTTTGGAAGTTCAGTTGCAATTTATGAAAACACTATCGTGGTTGGTGCAAGAAGAAATGACATTTCTGGAAAAAATTCAGGATCTGCTTATGTTTTCAACTATCAACAGAATAGATGGGTTGAAATACAAAAACTTGTACCATTTGACGCTGAATCAGGCGATTACTTTGGCTATTCGGTTGATATCTACAAAGATACCATTCTAATCGGATCGCGGTATGAAGACAAGGGTGGTGAAAATGTTGGGGCTGCTTACCTCTTTACTTACGAAAACGGCAGTTGGGAACAAAATAAGAAGGTACAGCCAGAAAAGTTACAACCCAATAATCTTTTCGGTTCTGCTGTTGGAATTTATAATGATATTTTAATAGTTGGTGCACATAAAAGCAATGGTAATGCAGGGAGTATTTACATATTTCCAAAACAAATTGAAATTGTAAATAACATAGCATCAGTGAAAGTCTTAGTGAGAGAAGAATATAAGCCGCATATCCAAGCGTTTGAAGATACTGAAATTGTTACTCAACACGACCAAATAATTATCGACATTTTAAAAAATGATATCAAATATGATACTACCCAATTATCTCTACCCTCACCAAATTCACTCCTCGGAGGACAAGTTTCAATTATAGATGATAATGCTGGAAAAAAGGTCATCAAATTTATACCCAATATTGCCGGTAAGGATAGCTTCAAATATCAACTTACGGATAATGCTAGAGATAATGAGACATCTGAGGCAACTGTAACCGTTTTTGTCACTAAATTTGATTTAACTGTACCCGATATTGTTTATCTTGTAACAAGTGTAAATCAAAATGGTATCCCAATTGTTCTGCCACAAGGATGGTCAATAAGCACCGTTTCTCGTCTTCCTCTTGGAATGGGTTCAATGGCAATTGATCAGCAAAATTCTGCGCTCATCTTTACACCTGGTAGTTCATTTTCTAACAACAAAACACTTTCTACCAGCTACATACTTCGTAACGACAAAAATGAGCCTGTAAAAGGTATCTTACATCTAATAAGTGGCTTAGATGAATATTCTATTCCTGATATTGTATACCTAGTTAACAAGAAAAATGGCAACTTAATCCCAATTGAATTTGCTATCCAAAATGGAATTCCAATAGTCGAAGTTGATACTATACCAGTTGAATACGGAAAAGTCACAATCTCCAGAACTAATACCATAAACTTTATTCCTGGTACTGAATTCACAAATATTAATACCTTAAAAATCAATTATTACCTTAAAAAAACCAAAACAAGCCCAACAATAAAAGGTGTCATTCACCTTGTTAATGGATTAGTAGATTATCCCATTCCAGACGTTATTTATCAAGTTACCAAATTGGGTACTAATATTATACCTGTAGACTATGCATCGCAAAATAATCTAGAAATTACTAGCATTATAAGTGATATTCCACCTGAAATTGGTACACTAACAAATAATAAACAAACAATTATTTTTGAGACTGGTGTAAACTATGATGCCCAAAATTCCTTGCGATTTAGCTATACTGTTTTAAAGGATGGTGAATCAGTAATTGGAAATGTCCATCTTATTAACTCAATAAAACAAAGTGAAGAATACAAAGATTATTTTAGTGATGTAATGGCTGGAACTGTTATGGCTTTTGCATTTGATCCTAATAGTGGTAGTTATGCAAATAAAAATGATGTAAGGTTAATATCTCCAGGAAGAGAATATAAAAGATTAATAAACCCCTTATCTTCTATTACTGGATTAAAACCAGAAGAAGTAAAAATTCTTATTGAATCAACACCTGTTATTATTAAAAAAGGAACTACTACTGGTGAAGCAAACGAAATTAAAAAATTATTGGAAGATCTTGGAGCTATAGTTGAGATTGTTGGATGGCTAAAACAAAATGGGTGGCTTGAATGTAATGGTCAAATGATCTCTGGGCAAGAATTTCCACTATTATTTGAAAGGATAGGTATTCTGTATGGCAATGGGGATGGAAATAAAGATTCTTTTAATGTTCCTGATTTAAGAGGAGAATTCCTACGCGGCTGGGATCATGGTAAGGGAATAGATAAAGATAGAACTTTAGGCTCATGGCAAGCAGATCAGATATTAACGCATACACATAATGATAAAGGTCATTCACATTCTGACATTGGACATTCGCACACTACCTTATCTCATACTCATACATCTAATAGCCATGCTCATACTGATTCAGGGCATACCCACCTAGAAACAGGTACTGAATATTATGCACAACCTATATCTAGAGGAACTATGGGAACTCAGGAAATACAATTAACCCACCCTTTAAAGGCTAATTCAGGTACAGGAATTGCAAATATTTCTTCAGAGATAGTTACTATAAATACTTCGGCAGTAACTATAAATACAGGTTATGCAAACTTAAACAGTTCGCAAACAGGCTTAAAAGAACCTCAGTACATAGATAAAGAAATTACTAGGACTTTTCCCCATGGCAGTGAAACTAGGCCAAGAAATACTTCAGTTATGTTTTGTATTAAATTCTAAAAAACAAAAGCCATGTATATAGTACGAAACAAAAAAACAAAGGAATTAATTCATATCAATCCCGCACCGCTTGATCAAAATTTAGATGGTAAGAAAATCTTTTTTAAGTACGATCCCAAAAAAATGGAAATCGGAAAAACGGATGGATTATTACCAGAGTATTTTGATATTAATGAAAATGGCCAAATAGTTGAACTCACAATTCAGGATCTGGTAGAAAAAGGTGTTATAAAATTAGAAGCACATCATAAAATTGTGGAGAATAGTATTGTTGATAAAACAGTCTCAGAACTTGTCAAAGAGGGCCTCCTAAAATTACAATCCAATCAAAAAATAGAAAAAAATAAAATAGTTGAAAAATCATTGAAAGAACAGGTGAAGGAAGGTATTATTAAAATTGATGAACCCTTTGAATATATTGCTGGAGATGAAATTAAAAAGCATTCAATAAAAGAGATCGTTGATAAAAAATTGCTTAAAACAAAAAAACAGTGTGAAAAAGCAATCCTGATGATAAACGGAGAAATCGAACAAAAGATTGCTGCAAAGTATAGCCATGGAACCGAAATGAAAATCACCAAGGATTACATTGACTGGATGGCTGAAAAAGGTTCAGATAAGGATGAAAAAGCTATTGCCTATAAAAACATGAAGAACGAAATTGCCAAAATAAAGAGTGAATACGCAGAGCTTAAAAAACGAATTACGGATATAAAAATAAAATGATAATAATAACATTATTTTTTGCTGGTGGGTGATCAAAAACATATAATCAATAAACAGGTATTAGAGATTAGGCTGAATGATAAAAAAGATGCCCATCTAATACAAGATGCTTTCAGCAGAGCCTACTGGAATCATATCCCTACTGTTATTGAAAGAATTATCGATAAATACTCCAGCAACGCTGAAATCATTAAGATTGATAAACTAGAAATTGACATAGGTGGAATTAGCGTCGATAAACTTAATAGCGATTTCCCTCAGAAA
The DNA here is from genome assembly GCA_013141385.1 of Bacteroidales bacterium. Classification (NCBI taxonomy): domain Bacteria; kingdom Pseudomonadati; phylum Bacteroidota; class Bacteroidia; order Bacteroidales; species Bacteroidales bacterium. The sequence goes on from JABFRB010000003.1 coordinate 26,662, forward strand.
GTTGAAAAGCTTCTTGAAGAGTTTATTATAGTCCAATTGCATGAAAAATCACTAGGCGACGAATTAGATTTTACAACCCATAAAGATTATAGTAATACCGAGCAGGATAAGAATAATTTTCAGATTAGGTCAGATGTCGATAATAATTTGGAAATACTTAACCATTTTCTTATAACCGGATCATTCCCTTGGTGGTGCAGGAAAGATTCAGAATTTACTATACAAAGATTAGTTGAGGATCTATTGGAAAAATCGTCTTTAAGATTAAAGAGTCTGCTATTTAATCTTTTTTTAAAACCAAATACCATTAAGCGTTTTATCTACCAATTCCCAGAAAAAATAATTATAAAAACTCTACATGTTTTAGAACCAATAAACGCTCCATTGTTATTAGAACTTATGGATGGTTTACTAAAAATACAATCAATACATCCGTTTGTTGGTGATTCAGAAATCGTATTAAAAGAAAAACTATGGAATTCTATTCTAAAGTATATTACAGATAATCAACATACTTTAACAACAAGTCAAATAGATGATATTCAATTAACTAAACAAATAATTTCGCAACTTATTATTCCATCAGGAAATGAAATTTTAAATCCAAAGGACTTATTCCATTTTCTTTCGAAAATATCAGAAAGCATTAAAATTATAATTACTAAAAATCAAACTTATAATCTTACTAAACTAGATTCGAATATAAAAATATTGCTAAATAAAGTTAAAGAACCCGAAAATACTATTAATAATATCTCGGATATTTATACTCAAATTAATTCCGAAGCGAGAACTCAATTAGAAATCTTTATATATTTCCTTCAAACAGGTAAATTAATATATAACAATGATAATACGGAAAGACAATCGATACAGTTAATTGCCGAAGATTTATTAGATAAGACTCCTGATAAAACTAGAGACATCCTTTTAAATTTCCTTGAAGATAAATTAATTAGAAAACGTTTCATTAATCAATTCTCTGATGATTTTATTGTTAGAACATTAAAAATTTTAATTTCCTCAACAAATAACTCAATAGATGAGTTTATTCAAACTATATCTAAAGTATTATCATTTAATACATTAAACAATATATTTAATTCAACGTTTAGAGAGAATATTTGGAATATAATTCTTATTTATATAACCAAAAATCAGCAATTACTTATTGCCAATAATACAGATGAAATTGAATCAATCAGCCATATTTTGATTTATTATTTAAATCAAATAAATGCTGATAAAGTAATCATTAATGAAATTCTAGGGAATAAAACGATATCCAAAAAACAGGAAAAAAACATTAAACAATTCTTATTAGTCAATGATTTAGAAATTACTACTGAATGGCATAACGATAGTGAAGAAATTCAAAATATTGAAAAAACAGATGTGATTAGTAACTCAGAAAAACCAATTACTACCATCGAATCGATTAATGAAAATCAAACAATAAAAGATAAATCCGTACCCAGCGAAATTATAATTAACAAATCCAATATCGACAATACTATTAAACAAATTACAGCCACAGAATCTATCGATGAAAATCAAGCATTAAAAGATAAATCCGTATTTGAGAACGCCGTAACAAAGGGCTCTAATAGTAATAAAAGTGCGGATATTTATCCTCAACCCAAAGTTGATTCAGAACATATAAATAATGCTGGGTTGGCTCTTCTTTGGCCATTTTTGGTAATGTTTTTCGAGAGATTAAATCTGGTAAAGGATAGGAAATTTATAAGCGCTGAGTCTAAATATAGGGCAATTCATCTTTTACAATATTTAGCAACTGAGCAGGAAGAAACCCCTGAAAATGACTTGTTATTCAATAAAATCCTTTGTGGTACAGATATTTATGAATCTATACCATTAGGTTTCAATATAACCGAAAATGAAATTGAGGAGTGCAATGCACTATTACAATCTGTAATCGATAATTGGACAGTACTAAAAAATACCTCTATACACGCACTAAGAACCACATTCCTTCAAAAGGAAGGAATACTGAATAAACAAACAAATGGATGGAAATTATATATTGAAAGAACAACAATTGATGTACTGCTCGATAGGTTACCTTGGAGCATATCAATGATTCTCCTTCCTTGGAGTAACGAAATGATATATGTAGAATGGTAAAAGAGACGGTCAAAAATAATGCCGATGATATTAAGAAAGAACTTGAATGGTTCAAGGAAATTCTTAAAACAAGATCATTGATTAATTGCAATAAATCAAATGATTGCGAAGATATATTTGAGATTAAGCAACCGCATCTTAATGGAAGCGCATCGTCCTATGCAGAGTTCATAAAGAAACACGACCTTGGTTTTGAGGAGAGGTTTATACTAATTCTTGCACTTACGCCATATATAAAGCCCGAACTATTGGACGTTTTCATTAATATTAATAGCAATACACAACAAATTTACACCGAATTCGGGGGAAGAAAAGGTAAAGGACATAATGGGTTTTTACCAACTGGCGAAACCGTTATGTTTATTCTAGCAGGCGATAACCTTGAGCGACGATTTTACCTCCAACGGTTTTTCGATAATGATCATATTTTCTACAAAGAAAACATTCTTTGCCTTGAAGATGTTGAAAACGGAGAACCAAAACTCAATGGGGTTATTACAGTTTCGCAGGATGTGTTGGACTTAATTATATTTGGAGAAATTCGCAAACCGAAATTCAGCGCCGAATTCCCAGCAAAACTACTTACAACAAAAATGAGTTGGGACGATTTAATTCTTCCAGCATATACCAAACTACAACTTTTCGAAATTGAAACCTGGCTTAAGTACCACTCAACTTTAATGAGCGAATGGGGCATGGAAAAAAAGTTAAAACCTGGTTATAAAACCCTGTTCCATGGCCCTCCAGGTACTGGAAAAACTTTAACAGCGGCTTTGCTTGGGCAAAAAACTGGAGCGGATGTTTTCCGAATCGATCTGTCCAAGATTATATCTAAATACATTGGCGAAACCGAAAAAAACCTTGCGAAGATATTTGATAGAGCCGAAAGTAAAAACTGGATACTTTTTTTCGATGAAGCTGATGCCCTATTCGGAAAACGTACCAATATAAATGATGCGCATGATAGATATGCCAATCAGGAAGTATCCTTCTTATTACAGCGAATCGAGGATTACGACGGGTTAGTAATACTTGCATCAAACTATAAGAGCAACCTTGATGATGCCTTTATGCGTCGTTTTCAATCGATGATCCATTTCCCTATTCCAAAACCTGATGAAAGAATGCAACTATGGAAAAAAGGATTTTCAGAAAAATGTCTTTTAGAAGAAAAAATTGAACTAAACAAAATTGCCACCGATTACGAATTGGCGGGTGGTTCCATTATAAACGTAATTCATTTCTGTTCATTAATGGCACTGAGCAGGGATTCAAACATCATACTACGAAAGGATATCCTTGAAGGTATTAAACGTGAATTCACAAAGAAAGGAATAACTATATAACAATTAACTGATTTGAAAATGGATACTAAATACTTTAATCCGAAAACAGTTAAACCGGGAACTATTCCCGAAAGGGTTATTCAGCCAAAGCTGGAGGTTAACCCTCCTAATGATATTTACGAAAAGCAAGCTGATGAGGTAGCCAATAGGGTATCTCGTATGCCCGGAAGTGCTTCTGACAACCTCCAGATGCAGCCAAAGCAAGATGAGGAAAAGAAACTTCAGATGAAATCGGAGGATGAAGACAAAAATCTTCAAATGAAACCGGAAGAGGAAGATAAAAAACTTCAAATGAAGCCGGAGGAGGATGAATCAATAAGTATGCAGCCAGAGGAGGAAGAAAAGGGTAAAATTCAAATGTCGGCTGGCAGTTCATCAAATAATCAAGTGCCACAAGTATCATCTTCATTGGCTTCACAACTTAATTCAACAAAAGGTCAAGGTAGCCCGCTATCTGAGGGAGTTAGCCGAGAAATGGGGCAAAAAATTGGAGGAAACTTTAATAATGTACGTGTACATACCGATGATAATGCTGTTCAGATGAACAAAGACTTGGGTGCAAAAGCATTTACACATGGGAATGATATATATTTTAATAATGGACAATATAGCCCCGAAAATTCCTCGGGAAAACATTTATTGGCACATGAACTAACGCATACAATTCAACAGGGAAAACCTAATACGAATATACAACGTGCTTGGATACCAGATAATGGTTGGCGCTATACACCTCCTGTTACCGTTACACGGTCAATTGTTGAAATCCAAGGAATTGTTGCTACAACTCCTGATGGAATATACGGCCCTAATACGAGAGAGGCTGTTAAGGTATATCAACAAGAATTAAAGAATAATGGTTTATATACTGGTGATATTGACGGTAAATGGGGTCCTCTCACTGATGCTGCGCATCTTTTATTTGCCGTTCAGGGTATAGGCTCGACTGCACCTCGAAGAGGGTATAATTGTGCTGGTTTTGCATTTAAGACTTTTACTTGGCATAATCTAAATCCCACGAAGGCAATCTTAGCAACTATGACACATCTTGCTAATAGATCTACCCAATGCAATCCTCGTGATTACAAGTTCTGGCTTTGGGAATGTGATGTTAGCGTGACTACACCTGCTGGTAATACGACAGGTATTAGTAGAGATTTTCACATTGTTGGTGGTCAAACAGGACGAAATGGAGAAGATCCGGCTGAAGTGATGTCCAAAAATGGAGAAAGACCTCTTGAAGGACCAAAACCTGCTGTCGATTGGATGCCAGTATCCGGTCCAGCAATTGATCAAGATGGAAACCCAGTGGCTGGTTATACTTGGAATATTACAAATGTAGATGAACAATGTTACAGAAATTCTACTTTACCATAATCAATTAAGCGGTTCTACATGTATTACACTTATAGTTTCTTTCATTTCGAGAGTTTCAGATTATGGAATCAAGTTTACTCTGATTCCATAACTTATTCTAAATATAATTAACGTGAACTCGATATAAGAAATGTAATAATGTGTTTATTTTTAATGATATATAATTATTTAAAGGTATTGATGGAAGGTTGGAATGATGGAATAATGGAACTGGAGCGAAGCGGAACTCGACGAAGTCAAAACAAGAGGTTAGATTTTTGCTTGTATCCTCCATTTTTCCAATTTTCCATTATTCCATTGATTCAAATAAAATAAACCGATTGATATTTAGATTAATACATTGTTTCTTACATCGAACTGACGTTAATTAATACAATTATGGAAGGAAAGAATATTATCATTAAGAATAAAAGAAATGAGACTGTAGGGATAATGGGAATAGAAAATGGTGTCTTACATGGACCTTGTGAATGGTATAATGGTCAGGGTAAGCTAATTAGTTATGGTTTATTCAATGAAGGATATCCAATTGCAGGAACCTTTTTAAACTGGGCTAATTTTTCCCCGATATCTGATAAAAGCAATAAATACGATCTCACGTTTTATTGTACAGACTGGATAACAATATTCGAATCAAGTTTTTTATCAGAATCTCCAAAATATGAAAAGCTAATTGAAGCCTACTATAATGGATTAAAATTAATTTAACAATAAGTAATTCAATGGAATGAAGTTGAAGAAAGTAATGAAAAAAATTGAGGTTACTGTGTATCACTAAACAGCCTCGTTCTATAAAATTTAACTGTATTGAAAATGAATATAAAATATTTTAATCCGAAAACAGTTAAACCGGGAACTATTCCCGGAAGAATAATTCAGCCAAAGTTGGAGGTAAATCCTCCCAACGATATTTATGAAAAGCAAGCTGATGAGGTAGCCAATAGGGTATCTCGTATGCCTGGAAATGCACAGGATAATCTCCAAATGCAACCTAAGGAAGATGAGGATAAGAAACTTCAGATGAAATCTGAGGAGGAAGACAAAAATCTTCAAATGAAGTCTGAGGAGGATGAGTCAGTAAGTAGGCCGCCAGAGGATGAAGAAAAGGGTAAAATCCAAATGTCGGTTGGCAGCTCATCAAATAATCAAGTACCACAAGTATCATCTTCATTGGCTTCGCAACTAAATTCAACAAAAGGTCAAGGTAGCCCGCTATCTGAGGGAGTTAGCCGAGAAATGGGGCAAAAAATTGGAGGAAACTTTAATAATGTACGTGTACATACCGATGATAATGCAGTGCGGATGAATAAGGAACTGGGGGCAAAAGCATTTACACATGGGAATGATATTTATTTTAATAATGGGCAATATAATCCCGAAAATTCCTCTGAAAGGCATTTACTGGTGCATGAATTGACTCATGTTATACAACAAAAACAACATAGTGCGCAAAGAAAAATAATGCGAGCTGTTACTGAACAGGGTGTAGATGCGGAATTTATTAAGTGGGCAGATGAAAACAAACGTGTAAAAGACAAAACTCATAAGGATTTTCCTTGGTCTGCTTGGGACTTTATCCGACCAAAAATTGTGGATGAAGTAATGGATCCCCTCCCTAAACCAAAAGATCCAAAAGAGTTAAAGGAATGGCAGGATAATTATTTAAGGGCAGAGATTGTTGCCAGATGGCTATTTACATTGAAAGCAACCTCAACTGATAAGGATATAAAAGATGATGCTGATTCAAAAGCTTTTTATATTCTTGACTCGCTTGTCAAAGCAGGGTTTGTTTCTAAGGCTATAGCACAATCTGGCTATCTTAATGCTGATACAAGAATCCTAGTCTATAATACAATTCTCAAAAATCCTTCCACGGCTTCTGCTTCAGAGCTTGAAGCAATTGTAACATTCCTATGTGCCACTGTCGATGACCCAACTAAAGTAACTATAGTTGATACCTTGACCAATGGCAATAATTCGCCTTTAAAGAACTTAGATGATACAAGAACAAAAGCAATAATAAAACCATTATTTCTAAAATTTGGTACACAACAAAAAATAATCGATGCTATTGCCGAAATATTGATGTTTAACCCCAAAGTTCGCGCATCACTATCCGATAGTATGATGTCGAGCCAGATAGGAAATCCTGATTTACTATTTAAAGTTCTAAAACATGATTTTTTTATAGAACCCTCTTATGGTGCTACTATATTACAGCCTTTGATACCAGCAGGTATGTCAAATGAAGATTATGACAAATCAAGAATGAAAACCGACATGCCTTGGGTATATACATATAAACAAAAATATTATGTTCAGTATTTAATAGATCTTGCCAAAAGTCAAAGCATAATCATTCCTCCCCCAAAGACTTTTGGGTTTGATGACTTAAAGACCTGGTTAGAAACTAATACTGAAAACATTGGAGATGCTGCCCGGAAAAAATATCCGACTAATCCTGAGCCAATTTTTGAAATCTACAGGAATATTACAGATATTTTCTTCTTTCATGTAGACAAAGGAAACATTACACCAGATCCTAAAGGAAAAATAGCTCATTTACCAGCAGGTGAACCTTCTAAAAAACGTTTACAGGCCGATTGTGATGTCTTTGCAAGCTATGGAATGCGATTCTTCTTTGATGCAAAATTTGAACCCATTGGCTATATTGCTATAATACCAGGTAATACTGATGCACATGCAGGTGCTTTAATTAGAAAAGATAATAAATACTATGTTATCAGCAATAAGAATGTTTTAGAGACAAATATTAGTGAAACAAAAACTAACGAGAAAAAGGGGGATGCAATAAAAATGTTGAGCAAACTTACTTTCTATGATGTTTATGATGATTCAAATCTTAAAGATTTAAAGATTTATTATTCAGATGCAGGAACTAATGGGGAAATGCCAAATAACTTTATTAATCAGGACATCAGCCTTTTAAGAGGAGATCTAGATCCTAGTAAGTAAGAAAAAAGGTTTTGGTTTTTTAAATCGATATAATACTCAATATTAAATGCCTATTAGCAGTAAAGATACTATAAAAAAAGATAACTCGTCCCCCACCAACTGGGGTCAATCTGACATTGCCCTTGAAGAGCCTATTAAAGAAAACAGTAATAAAGAAACGCAAAGCCAAAAAAGTAAATCCCAAGATTCAAATTTAAATAAAATAGCCCCATCCCAGCCAGAGCAAAAAGTTATACCAACCCCAAGTAACTTTAATATTCAGCTACAACCAAAAGTTGTAACTCCTAAAATGAGTCCTTCTATTAAGGAATCGAATGCATCAGCTAAAACAGAAAAGGATAATAAAAAGGAAAAAGAGGAGGATAAACTTGAGGAAAAGGTAATTGGTGAAAAAACAGCCGATTTTGCAACTCCTCCTAAAGATGATGATAAAGAGAAAAACAAACTTGAGGGAAAGAAGAATGGAAAAGGTATAGACAAAACTGAAACCAAAGAGCAAAAAGAAAAGAAAGGTCTGGATTTTAAGAAAACCGAAGGTAAAGAGAAACCCAAAGGGGTCGAGAAAGAAAAAACGGAGTTAGATAAAAACGCTGCTCCCAAAGAGAACCCATTAGAAGGGCAAGAAGTTGAATCTAAAAATACAAAGCAGGAAACTGCTGCAGTTGAAAAAAATGCTAAAAGCTTATCTTCCTCGGGGGGGAGTGCAAGTATAAAAATATCAAAACCTAAATCGACTGAACAACAGGTAGAAACTGTTACAGCAAAAACTAATAAACTTGAGAAAACTGCAAGTCAGCTAAACACAGGTTCTAAAGAGACTTTTAATGAAGGCTTAATCAAAATTTCCGAAGTAACAGCAGAGCAACAAACAACTAAAAGTGCTGCGGAAAAACGTACCGAAACGGAAAAAGCTGTGCAGCCTAGTAAAGAGGAAGCGTTAAGTGAAGTTAATACAGCTACCGTTGAAGCTGTTGATAATGTTTCTGAACCAGAACTTGATCCTGATTCGGCAAAGAATAGCCTTGCAGTGGCCATAAAAAGTAAAATGCCAAAAGATGTAGAAGATGTAAAACGATTAGCCGAATCGAATCCTGCAGAAGAAGCATCGGTTGAAATGAACCAACTTATTAATAGTCAAACAGAAAAAGTTAAACAAACATACAATCAAATAGAGAATACAGCTGAGCCTGTTCAAAAAAATGCAGAAGCTCCATTACCTGCACCTGAAGCTCCACCTCAGGTTAGCGAGTTAAAACTATCCGAAGGGCTAATACCAACACCTGCTGCCGAACAAACCGATTTTCAGGAATATGTAAAAGCCAGCGATGACTTAGTTAAGAATGAATTACAACAACCCGATTTATTAAAAGAGTTCGAAACATCGGATGCTGCCCCAATGGCTGAAGCAAGAGCTGCGCGCGATGGAATTAAAGAGGATGCAGACAACGCACCTGCTGAAGCAGCTAAAGTGGAACAGTCAGAGAAAAGCACCTTGCAACAGGGGCTTCAAAACGAAGAGCAAAAAGCCATTTCTCAAATGACAGCCGATAGGGCAAAAGGAATTGCTGAGGCTCAAAACTCTCAAATTGAAGGGAAATCAAAATTTGAACAAGAAAAATTACTTGTTAGCGAAAATATTAATAAGATATACAAAAAAGCCAACGATCAGGTTAAAGAAAAGCTGGAATCGCTTGAATCGAAAAGCATGAAAACCTTTGAAGAAGGGCAAAAATTGGCTTTGGAGACCTTCGATAAGAATGTAGATAAAGACCTTGACACATTCTTTGATGAAAGACATTCGGGTGTGGGAGGGTTCTTTACTTCCATAGGCGATTGGGCTATGGGAACCGACGATTTACCAGAAGTGCAAGCAATTTTTGAAAAAAACAGGGCTGTTTTCGTAAGTGCCATCGATCAGCTGATTGAAGAAATTTCAACCGATTGTCAAACAGTAATTAAAGAATGTGAAAAAATTATTGCTGATGCCAAAATAGAAATTGATAATTACGTAAATAGCCTCGGTGGAAAGCTTAAAGAATATGGACAAGGTTGCCAAAATGATATAAGCAAGAAGCTGGATAAACTTACCGAAGATGTAAAGAAAAAAGGCGAGGAATTAAAAGAAAAACTGAAGGAATTACGAGCTAAAGCAATCGAAACAATTGATAAGAAGATTGAAGAACGCAAGGAGAAAATGAAGGGGGCATTGAGCAAGTTGGGAAAATTCTTACTCGACCTTGCTATGAAATTCTTTACGTTTACCCTTACCAGTATGGGAATGAGCCCCGATGAAGTAATGGGTATCATTAATAAAGGAATTGCTACCATTACAGCCATTGTTACAAATCCAATAGGCTTTTTCTCAAATTTAGGTTCGGCTGTAGGGCAGGGATTGGATTTGTTCCAGACAAACTTCAAGAAGCATATGATTGGTGGTATGATGGAATGGTTGACAGGCGCAATGGGAGGAACTGTTGAAATACCACAGGAGTTTAGCTTGAAAGGAATACTTAAAATGGGACTTTCCATACTAGGGCTAACCTGGTCAAATATTAGAATGAAACTGGTGAAACTTGTTGGCGAAAACATAGTTACTGCTGCCGAAACAGGATTTGAAATGGTTACCATTCTTATTACAGAAGGTCCAATGGGTTTATGGGAGTGGATAAAGGATGAAGCAGAATCAATCAAAACATCAATAATTGAAGGGATTAAAGAATGGGCACTAATTACCATAGTAAAAAATGCGGTAATTCAACTTGCACTGATGCTTAATCCAGCTGGGGCGATTGTAAGGGCAATTATTGCTATTTACGACCTTATTATGTGGCTTATAGATAATATTGAGCGTATAATAAGTTTCGTAAATTCGGTAATAAGTTCAATTACAAATATAGCAGCAGGAAATATTAGCGGGGCAGCAGGTTTTATAGAAAGTGCAATTGCCAAAACCATACCAATGATACTTAGCGGTTTAGCGCAGTTCTTAAAACTAGGCGGCATATCCAAGAAAATAAAAGAAACCGTTGAAAAAGTTCGAAAGCCAATAGACAAAGCAATTAGTAAAGGGTTAAAAGTAGTTGCCGATAAAGTCAAAAAATGGTTTGGAGGTAAAAAGGCTAAACCAGGAGACGCCAAAAAAATAAAAGAAGAAAATAAAACTGGAGAAGCAGAAAAACTTGATCCAAAAGATGAGAAAAAGCATAAAGAAATAGCCGATAAGATAGAATCCAAGCTAAAACAAAGCAAGATTCAGGAAAAAGAAGACTTTAAAGATTTCCACAAACGCAAGCAAAAAGAAGGAGAAGAATTAGAGGATAAATATCAACCTCAATTGAAAAAAGGTATTAATTTAGATGTTAAATTCAAATCAGTTCAGGAGGACGAGAAAGATGGGGATATGGACATTAAGATTAGGATCGCTCCGAATAATACTGAAGAGAGTTTTACCTTGGATGCTTCGGGTGATGTTACTGATATTCCGGTACAAAAAGGCGACCTATTAAAAGCAAAATATATAAATGGTAAATATCTTGCAGATGCAACTAAAGTTAATAAGCCTAAAAAGAAAGAAGAACATAAATTTAGGTATAAAAAGTTAAAAAATAGAGTTGAAAAAAATACATTCAAAGAATTTAAAGAAAAGTGGGATAAAGGAGATATAGAAAAGGTTAATGAGGAAAGGCGATATTTAATTAACAACAGACCTACTCATAGTTCCAATTTCAGGAATGATGTTTGGGCAAAAGCGACTAAAGAAACCGATGCAAAAGGTGTATTTGTAAGAGATGCTAATGTAAAGGAAATAAAAATTTATGTTGGGGATCCGTGGGATGCTGGACATAAAAAAGATGCAAAATATAGTAATTTAGTAGATGATTATATATCTGGAGAAATAAGTTGGGAAGAATTTTTAGATGAATACCATGATATAAAAAACTATCAAGTAGAAGATGCACACGAAAATAGAAGTCATAAACACGAATAAACATGTCAGAAAATAATGAAATTTCAATAGGCAGATTAAGGTTTGCAATTAAAAAAAAGAAAAACAATGAGGTTATCTCTATTTTAAACAAATACGGTGTAAATGCTTATTACCAAGATTTAGGTTCTGCACTATCAATTGCCTGCATGACTGAAAATTGGGAAGTAGCAAAATACTGTATCAAAAATGGAGCTGATGTAAATCTACCTGATTCGGAAGGGGATACTCCTCTTCACGATGCATGTTTACATGATAATCTTGAAATTGTAAAACTTTTGATAGAACATGGCGCAGAAGTAAATGTAGCAAATAAATTTGATAAAAGACCAATTGCACAGGCAATATCAAGAAACCCTATCAACCTTGAGTTAATAGAATACTTATTAATTCATGGAGCGGATTCTCATATACAAGAGAAATATGCTTTAAATGATCCAAGAAGGACTACATTTACTGCGTATGACTATGCTAAACATGAAATTAAAGATAAAAAATTAATGGAGTTATTAGATCGATATAAAAAATAACTCTAAAAGTATTAACAATTAATATACCCATACCAATGCACCCAATATTCGAAAAATACTTTGACCTGCTTTTGCAGATGTTTCAATACGATATCAATGCTATGAGCCACCCATGGATGTACTATTTTGTGCTACCAATAATTGGCTATCTAGTTTTCTTTTTTATTAAATGGGCAGTACTTACAGCACCCTTTTGGTTACCATTTTCTATTATTATTGGTGCTGCAAGAGCAAAATCTGGCTCAAAAAGGAAAGTAAAACAGTAAATAACAAATATTTTTTGCTAGAGGCTGTCTAGAAGATTTCACGCTAAGTTCACAAAGTTTTTCGCTAAGACCGCAAAGAGTATAACCCATTAAATCAGCACTTTGCAGTCTTTGCATTTTGTCTCAGCGTTCTTTGCGTAAAACCTTTTTGAGCCTTTTACACAGCCTCTTTTTATTCTGTTGGCTTTGCCTGCAAAGAATTGTCCTTTGAAATAATCCTTTGATAATTAGCATCTGAAAACCGAGATGATGCAACAAAACCATTACAAACAGAATATGGTGATCCATCAGGGATAGAAAAAATAAAATCAGAATTCATTGGCTCACCAAATGAAAATCAGCTAAAAACCACAACTACCAATGTATGGATTACATTTATTATCACTATTATTCTAACCCAATTAATGCTACTACTCTAAAGTTATCAACAAGTTATTAACATCTTCCTGTTGATAACTTTACTATGTAACTCTATAACAGATAAGTTTTATTTCCGAAATTTATAAATATATCAAAAAACTATATTTTATTAACATATTAGGATGGAATCCAAATATAGTAATGACCGTATAGCCTTTCGAACCCAAACTGGTGTTAGTGTATTAAATATTAACAATATCATATATTGCAAGGGCGAAGGAAGATATACTCATATCTTTTTAAATAATAATAAACACATTGTTGTTGCAAAATTGTTAAAAGATGTTGAACTGGTTTTACCCTTAGATATTTTTTATAGAATCCACAAATCATGCCTTATTAACCTCGACTACGTAAAGGAATTGAATATTTTAAAGGAAAAGACGATAATACTAAAGGACGATACAAGGCTAAAACTAGCTTGTAGACGGCAACCAATGTTTTTCAAAAAACTACTAAGCAACGTTACAATGGTATAGGTAAAACCCCTAATACCATCCCTTAAATCGGATAAAAACATAGGAATAAACCCCTCCCCTTCTTTGCAAATTCATTCAAACAGTTCCCTCAATACTGCTCGGTTCACGCAAAGCCGCAAAGCACGCCGAGAGAGAAAAACCTTTGGTTTTTCTCTTTGCATCCAAACCGTAGGTTCAATTTGATATAACCCAATCACAATATTTTAGCTGTACCCCTATTCTATTTTCTTTGCGACTTAGCGGCTTTGCGTGCAACATTTTTTTATTGCAGAATAGTTTCCTCACAAAAAATATATTATTCGAGAAAAATTAACGAAAATTGCCCCCTCAAATTTCATAGTAACTAAACAAAAAAACATGATACAATATAAAGCCGCAATATTCGATATGGATGGAGTAATTGTAAACAATCACAATTACCACGTAAAAGCTTGGGCAAGTTTCTGCAAAAATCATAGAATACCATTTAACGAGCAAAACTTTAGAACTAAGTACTTTGGAAAAAGCAACCGCGATATCCTACCCAATTTAACTAATTCTAAACTATCGCAATTTGCGATAGATGAACTCGCAGAAGAGAAAGAGCTGATTTACCGAAATATCTATAGAGATGATATAAAACCCATTAGCGGGTTAAAAGCCTTTATAGCAAAGCTAAGGGAGCAAGGGATTAAAACAGCAGTAGCAACATCAGCACCAGCAAGTAATCTCAACTTTGTGCTGGATGAATTAGGTATCAGAGATATGTTTGATACTGTGGTTGATTCCTCCATGGTTAAGGAGTGTAAACCCGATCCCGAGATATACCTTAAAGCCTCAGAGCTAATTGGTATTGACCCAAAGGATTGTATCGTTTTTGAGGATTCAATCTCAGGCATACAATCGGCTCATAATGCTGGAATGGAAGTTATTGCATTAATTACAACGCATAAAGCGGAGGAGCTACCAAAAACCTACATGCAAGTTTACGATTTTACGGAGGTACCTGAGAACGTGTTTTATTAATGGTTGGAAATGGGCAGTTAGAAATTGCCTTTTAGGCAAACGTAAAGGCAATCTCCATGAAAATTCGATTTTGAAACCGAATTTAGTAAATTAATTTTAAACGAATTGAAAATCCTGATAGGAACAAAAAGCCGGATCACGAATCCGGCTCAACGTTTGACTTTTATATCCGATCTTACGGATACTATCAATAATCTATTTTTTGAAATTAATTGAATTTATCACTTCTTCTAATTCAGCCTTCTGTTCATCGTTAATATATGAAATTATGGCGCTAACACAAAACCCATTCTGAATGGTTGAATAGTATGTCTGCCTAATGCCAACATCCAAATAGTTTAATAAAGCATTCATTGCATAGTATTCGGTATTATTGATAATAACTTTTGTAAACTCCTCATCAATACTATCATATTGTAGTTGTGATCGCATTATCAGCTTTCGAGCCTGATATAAATAATCACTCCCATTCTTTATCCCTGGAAAATTTTTTATGTTCTCAGCCACAAGCATAAAGTTTGGATTATACTCCACAGCTGCTCCAACCTCATACTGGAACACAACCAATAGATTTGCTGAGTTTATTTCTGAAGCATTGAGAATAGCTTTCATATTTTTGTCGTCACCAGCAACTACATCTTTACCCTGTTTAACTAGGTTTTCAGTTTGCTCCTTAGTTTGAATAACCCAATTGGCTGGTAAATTAATTTCCAAGTCAAAGAATGAGTTGGTATATTTATTATTCACAACCGACCCATAATCAAAATTTTTAGGCTTATTGCTATTGCTACAACTTATTGTAAAAATTGCTAAAAGCAATAGCCCAATCAAGTTAACTCGTTTTTTCATACCCTATTAGTTTTTAGTTTTATTCGTATTATACATCTGATAGTTTGTGCATTTAGGATGTGAGAAAGTTTAATATTTCCTTACCCTTGGGTAGTAAAACTAATAAAAAGGAACAAAATTAACAAACCAGCATAACCCTTAAGTTTGAGACGACCTCTTATGGTTGTAATATCCCTAATAATTTGATTTTAAACCTAAAATTTAAGGAGCATTAAAATCCTAATAGTAGCAAATAGCGTTTGGCTGTTATATATCTGAATTGAAGAGCAATATTTTTATCTATCAAGATAAGTTTTCAATCTTTCCTTAATAAAGAATTCCCAGCCAGCCTGACAGCTTTCTCTTTTGAATTCTGGAATATCTTGGGGGAAAGAATCTAATCCTTCATTAGTGACACGAAGTTTAGTATTTTCCTTCGATTCAAATAATTCAAAGGTCACGAAACCTTCACCTTTATGCTCCTTATATCTCCAGTAATACTTAATCTTTTTATTTGGTTCTACCTCTAGAATTCTCCATAAATGCTGAAAATTACGACCCTCTGATTGAACGCTAAATTCTGTTTCAAACCCAACCACAGGTTCAAAAGCTGGGATGTTATCGAAAAACCATTGTTTCATTTCTTCGAGTTTAGTAATAGCATTCCAAACTTTGCCAACAGATGAGTTGAATTCCTGTTCAACAACAATGGGTTTACTTATTTGATTCATTTATGTATTTTTTAAATTAGGATTCTATTTGAGTTTCTTGATTGGTTGAAGTTTAAATTATATTACTCTGCGGTTGGTATCAGCTAATTTTCGTCACTGGTATGGTCAATATGCTCAAGTCCTTCGCTAACTTGTTTCATCAAATAAGGAAAATAGTGAGCCTTAGTATCAATAACTTTTATAAAATCATCTTCTGCTACCTGAAAAATATCAATAGAATTTTCATTGTATCCAAATGGCAGGTAATCTTTAAAAACTTTCAAATATTTTATTCTTTTTGAAACGAGTGGAATGAAAACAATTTTTGTTTTATCACCTAACATGCTTTTTATATAATCAAAAGCTTGCTTAGCCGTATTACTCGAAGCCAAATGATCGTCAAATAAAAGTATTCGAAATATTTTATCTTTAAACTTTGTTTTCTTTATTGCACTAAATAATGCGTCATTTAATGCATTTTTAAAATAATCTTGTTCTGTCGTGTATCTTTGTGCCCAAAGACTCAGTATTGGCGTATTTGTGCCTGCAAAGACTGATTTTCCAATAAGATCAGCAACAATCATTCCTCCATTTGAAATACCAAGAACTGCATCTGGAACATATTTACCCTCATTAACAATTCGTCTTAAAAAATTTGAAATATACTGTATCTTAGTCATATACTCGTCCCATGACATAATTGGATCTTTAACATTAAGCTCGTCACCTCTACTTTCTAATATGTCTGGAATACTAACTGACATTTGTTTGAAGGTATCAAAAACAATGCTATCCGAACCTGATTTTTCATCAATACTAGTGCGGATAAATGAAGATATTTGCTTTCGTGCAATTTTCGGTTTAAAAATATTATATAAAATTAATCTGTATCCCTTTATATCAAATGGAATAACGGTATTCTCTTGAGCTAATACAATCGTAATTTTATTTTTAAGAGAATATCTCATTCCTAACTCAAGAAAAACATTAGGATTGTGACCCGTAATATCAGCGATTACAATATCCGCTTTCGCTAAATGTTCAACAATTGACTTTGTAATTAAACCC
Source organism: Bacteroidales bacterium (assembly GCA_013141385.1). Classification (NCBI taxonomy): domain Bacteria; kingdom Pseudomonadati; phylum Bacteroidota; class Bacteroidia; order Bacteroidales; species Bacteroidales bacterium. Next base: position 43,797 of record JABFRB010000003.1, read on the forward strand.
GATTTACTTTTACCTACTTCACGATCAATAATCTGATCCTCACCAAAAATATCTCTTACTCCAGGTACTATTATTTCCTCAAAAATAAATTCGGATTCTTCCTGCTTTCCACCGTATTCATTTCCTGAACCGAATGGCATAATTACAAAAATGTTCTTTTTCATAACTAGAGTAGTTTAATTAATAGTTACACTAAACAAATTGTCATTCAATTAATTCAAAAAAAACAAAGTCGTTATTATATTATGAATCCAATTACCAGTAATTGATACTTAAACTTAATTACCAACTAATTAATTTATCGTTGTTAAATCTAGCAAGGATGGTGTGGTTGCTACTAGCAGCATAACCTTTTACTCAACCTCCTCTTCACCACCTAATTCTTCGTACAAATTATTTAACGCTTTTCTTAGATGAATAAAAGTAGATTCAATACATCCGTTGGTATAACTTAAGTATTCTACGCCCAAAAGGTCTGATACATCCTGAAAATCAATAGATTTTTCCTTAATGATTATTACAGGTTCGTTTTCTAAGTCTTCATCATAATAAGATTCAAAGACACCACTACAATAACCTAGTTCGTAAAAAACATTTTGTCTTGCTCTGTAATTACCATTATCAAGTTTGTCATCTGGAGACATGATTGCAACAGCACAAGAAGCATTGTACCATATTTCGTCTTTAAATTTATCAATAATATTTTTTCCGCTAAACGAGTTTTGTAATAAAACAGCATTAAATAATAACTCGTCTTTTATGAATCTCTCTATTTTATGTACCTCTTGGGAGCGTCCATGAATAAGGAAAACAGTAAAATCCACATTTTCATCTTCTTCTTCATCATAGTATTGTCTATATTTCGACATAATTATTAGTTTTAGTAATGCTGCAACATTCCCGTGGTTGCATTTGCTGGTGAGTTAGTATCAACTTTGGCATCCTGCGCTAAAAACAAACTATACGTTAGAAAAATTTAAGCAACTGCATCATCAGCCCCAATATTTTTAACCACAGGTAGGCTGGCAATTATTTTTTCATCAGTTCGTAAGATTTATAAATCATCTTAAAAGCCTCATCAACTTGTTCCTTCGATGAAATATTATTCAAACTTTCCCACTTTTTCTCGGTATTAACTTTAAAACCAATTGCAAATGAATTTTTTCTAGGATACAAATCGCAAAATTTTCTTCCTTTAATCCAATATGTCACAAAATAATTAGATGGTTTTTCTTCAATATTTTTTTCAATTTCCTTTATTCGCTTAATGAAGTTTTCAAAAATTGATTTTACTTCATTGTCGGAAATATATTCAATATTGTCTTTCAAAGTCCAAGGCTTTGTTTCAATGGCTTTAATTGATGGAATTGCCTCTTCAATTAATTTAACATATTTATGTTCGTCAAATTCAAACGCAATAAACTTAAATAACCTTATTTTTATTTCTTGTCTAATGTATTTTACTTCAATAAACATTTCATCATCGAATTCGGGAGATATTAGAAAAATTTGCGGCATTTTATCTGCAATTTTCTTTTCCCCTAATTGTGTTTTATATGCATCAGAAATCCAATCTATTCCTTGCTGTAATAACCAATCATAATATAAAATTGATTGTCTTAATTGTCCTTCGTCAACCGTATTCTTCAGTTCAATTAATGTTAAAATGCCTTCAGAGTCAATTCCTAAAATATCTAATGTTTTAAACCCAAAAGTTTTTCTTTGATGAGTTAATATTGTAAAACCTTTTTCAATCTGTTCAGGATTCTGAACAAGCAAAGACTCAAGTTCAGCTTCATTACTTAATTTAACTTCGTTTATACTTTTCATAATCTTTCTTGTTGTCATTTGCTTGTATCTAAATCGCTTATAAGCATACAAAAGGGTGTGTTTATACAACTAAAAGGATGTTAAACCACACCTTATTGTAATCCTTAATTCAAAGATATCAATTTATTAAAACTAACCTATTGGGTTTTGATTAATTATTCAATATATTATATAAAACAAAATCTAAATTATTGATATCTATTGAATTGAATACTTTATTGCAATAATCAAAATCAATAAAACAAGAAGAGCAACCATTGAGATTGGATTCGCAAAGTTTACTGTCCATCCACCGTAAAATCTTTTTGGTGGAAATAGCCTCCTATCCATTCTGTTGTAGTAAAAAATTCCAAGTTTCCAGTTTTTGGGGTCATCGTGCCATTGCTTAAGTTGCCACTCAGTTGGTTCAATTCTTTTCATAAAGTTCATTTTTGGTAATAAAAATGCTAATTTAGAAAATACTTTACTTAGTTAATTGCAAATTATAGCAAGCAGATATATTTTTTAAGTACACTTAATAGCTTGCAATCGATTTAGATGTATTCACATCTTAAAACACTCAAATTCTGTGTTGCAGATCATAAAACAAATTGCACCTAAAAACCACTATTTCATATTTTTTGATAATTTTGTAGGCTCGAAAAAGTTGTCTTTTTCAATCTAGTATCAATCAATATTTAAATTATAAAATCATTCTAAAATGTCTAACGTGAAACGTGTTTACACCTTCGGAGGAAAGAAAGCTGAAGGTAAGGCGGATATGAAAAATCTGCTTGGTGGAAAAGGAGCCAATCTGGCTGAGATGTGTCTATTAGGACTACCAGTTCCTGCAGGGTTTACCATTACAACCGAAACCTGTAACGATTATTACCTAAATAATTGCCAATTACCAGCCGACCTACTTGAACAAGTATGGAGTGCAATGAAGGTGACTGAGGATATCATGGGTATGAAATATGGTGATGCAACCAACCCATTGCTTATCAGCTGTCGTTCTGGTGCTCGTAGTTCAATGCCAGGGATGATGGATACCGTTCTTAATGTTGGTTTAAGCTCTGCTACAATTCCTGGTCTTTTGAAAAAGACCAATAACCCTCGTTTTGTATGGGATTCATATCGTCGTTTGATTATGATGTACGCTGATGTTGTTATGGAGAAAGCCGAAGGTCTTGAGACCGATGGTAAAGGTATCCGTAAGCAACTCGACGATATGCTTGATGAGTTCAAACATAAAAAAGGATATAAATCAGATACAGACCTTTCAGCTGACGACCTAAAGTTAATAGCTGAGGAGTTCAAAAAACGCGTTAAATCAGCTCTAGGTAAAGATTTCCCAGATGATGCAAAAGAGCAGCTAATTGGTGGTATTATGGCTGTTTTCAAGAGTTGGAATGGTAAGAAAGCTGTTTCATACCGTCGTATCGAAGGTATTCCTGATAATTGGGGTACAGCAGTAAACGTTCAATCAATGGTGTTTGGTAACATGGGCGATTCTTCTGCAACTGGTGTTGCATTTACCCGTAACCCTGCAACTGGCGATAATATCTTCTATGGTGAGTGGTTAGTAAACGCTCAAGGCGAAGATGTAGTTGCTGGTATCCGCACTCCAAATCCACTAAACGACGACACAAAGAACGAGCAAAACAAGCACTTGCACAGTATGCAAGAGTCAATGCCCGGAACATATAAAGAGCTTGATGATATCCGCAATACCCTTGAGAAAGCTTTCAAAGATATGCTTGATATCGAGTTCACAATCCAAGAAGGTGTTCTATACATGTTACAATGTCGTGCTGGAAAACGCACAGGTACTGCAGCGTTGAACATGGCAATGGATATGCTACATGAGAAGCTAATTGATGAGAAAACAGCTGTTATGCGCGTTGACCCAGTTCAGTTAGACGAACTTCTTCACCCAATCTGTGATCCAACAGCTGAGAAAAAAGTAAGCCCAATCGTTAAAGGTTTACCAGCAGGTCCTGGTGCAGCAGTAGGTAAAGTGGTATTTACCGCTGAAGATGCAGTTGCTTGGTTTCGTAAAGGTGAAAAGGTTATTCTTCTTCGCGAAGAGACCAACCCAGAGGATGTTGAAGGTATGCGCGCAGCAGAAGGTATTCTTACAGCTCGTGGTGGTATGACCTCACACGCTGCTCTTGTTGCTCGTGGTTGGGGTAAATGCTGTATAGTTGGTGCTGGTGGTCTACACGTAGATGCTGCTAGCAAAACAGCTAAAATTCCTGGTACTACTGTAGTAATTAAAGAGGGTGATATTTTAACCCTTAACGGAACAAAAGGACACGTTTACACAGGTGCAATCACATTAATGGATGCAACTGAGAATCCACGCTTCCAGGAGTTCATGACTATTGTTGATAAATATCGCAAAATGGGTGTTCGCACAAATGCTGAGACACCTGCTGATGCTAAGGTAGCTCGTGAGTATGGTGCTGAAGGTATTGGTTTGTTCCGTACCGAGCATATGTTTTACGGTAAAGGTTCTGAGCAACCACTTTTCTTACTTCGCAAAATGATTCTTAGCGAAGGTGAAAAAGAGCGTCGTAGCGCACTTGATGAGTTATCGGTATTTGTTAAGAAAGATATAAAGGCAACCTTACTTGCTATGGATACTTTGCCTGTAACATTCCGTTTACTCGACCCACCATTACACGAGTTTGTTCCACAAAGCGCTGAAAAACAAGCTGAACTTGCAAAAGCATTGGGAATCTCTGCCGAAGCAGTTGCTAAACGTGGTGAAGCATTACACGAGTCGAACCCAATGATGGGACACCGTGGAGTTCGTTTGGGTATTACTTATCCTGAAGTTACAGAGATGCAAATCCGTGCTATCTTTGAAGCTACAGCTGAATTAATTAAGGAAGGACACCAACCACATCCAGAATTAATGGTTCCTGTTACCTGCGATGTTGCTGAATTAGATGTAACTAAAGTTATTTTTGATAAAGTTAGAGCTGAGGTTAGCGCTAAATTTGGAATGGCAAGCATTGAGTGTAAATACGGTACAATGATTGAAATTCCTCGTGCTTGTTTACTTGCAGATCGTATGGCAAAAACAGCTGAATTCTTCTCATTTGGTACCAATGACTTAACCCAAATGACTTTCGGTTTTAGCCGTGATGATACCGGTGGATTTATGAACGATTATTTAGACAAAAAGATATTAGCTTCCGATCCATTCCAAACTATCGATCAGAGCGGTGTTGGTCAGCTAATAGAAATGGCAGTTACCAAAGGTCGTGCTACACGCGGTGATTTAAAGGTTGGTATTTGTGGCGAACAGGGTGGTGATCCTGCATCAGTTGAGTTCTGCTTTAAAGCAGGATTAAACTATGTAAGCTGCTCTCCATTCCGTGTTCCAATTGCTCGTTTAGCAGCAGCACAAGCAAGCATTAAGTTTGGTAAATAACAATATTTACTATAGTTCAATTAAAACCGCCTTCAAAAGGGGCGGTTTTTTTGTTGAAATTAGCGAATATGCTTTATAATAAGCAAGTTATGTATCTTCTAATTGATGATTTACTTCATACAATTAAGCACTTAATATCATCTGTCTTTTTTCCTATTTATTAGCAATAGATCATAGTTTTGCATTTAATAATCAAAACATTAAAGTAAATGAGGAATTTTTTATTCTTATCAAGCGTTCTATTACTTCTATCAATAAATGTGAATGGGCAAGACGAAAAACTTAAAGCCAATTACATTTATAATATTGTTAAGTATATAAATTGGCCAGAATCTTATCAGACAGGCGATTTTGTAATTGGTGTTCTTGGATCCAGTAAAGTAACTCCGGAATTAAAAAAAATTGCGGCTACAAAAAAAGTAACTTCTCAAAAGATATCAGTTATAGAGTTTAACTCTACAGACGAAATATCAAAATGTAATGTTTTATTTATTAATGATTTAAGTAGCGGTTTAATTAAAGTTGTTGTAACCAAACTTGGCTATAGTCCCACTCTAATTATTGGAGAATCCAGAGGTTTAGCTATCACGGGAGCTGGAATTAATTTTGTTACAAAAGGTGATGCCCTAGGTTTTGAAATAAATAAAATCTCAATAAGACAAAAAGGTCTTCAAGTTGATTCTAAACTAAAAGCTTTGGCTCTTTAAGTTTACGATAACGGAAAGTAAAGTTCGATAAAAAATAGTTCCGATCTTGAGAAGAGATCGGAACTATTCATCAAACCCAGGTCTTACGAATTCCATAGCACTGGGAAATGCCACTAAAAGCATACGTTTTACCTGAGATAGGGTTTTTAGAAAATGTAGTATATCATCCTCCATTACTGGAAAATATGTAAGCATGGCACTCCAAGCAACGATTGATCGATCAATTACAATTATGGTAACCTTTGCTGAGCCTCTTGCATCATCGTTTTCATCATTAATATCATCGTATACTAAAGATGCCCTATAGGTTTTGGTTGCAATTATCATAAAGTAGTGCTGAATCACCTCAATGGTGTCAGCAAATAGAAGGGCACTTTCAGTATTAATGTTTTGTAAGGTATTATATCTTTCTAGAATTACTTGGCGCTGCTGATCAAGCCATTTAGCTATTTCTAAAGCATAATTGCGAGAGATAATAACCATCTCGCTACTAATAGATTTGGAAATGAAATCGTCAGATGGAATCTCAATGTCTGGATCTATCTCTAACTCCTGCATCTTTTCGTGTATCAACTCAACAGTTGCCTGAAACAATTCCGTTAAAGACGTCCAGAATTGTTGGTTCTTAACATCTAACTCCTCATTGCTAAGGTTTAATTCCTGTTCAATTTTAAAAACGCTACAATGTATTGTATGCGTGCACTTTTCGCACCACCTATCACAATAATTATGAATTGATGGGATGATATTCTTATCCGCAGTAATATTTTTTAAATTCTGCTTGATGTTATCCTTCTCCATAATCGAAGCGTAGTCTTTTAAAACAATTTCGATACAAAGATACGTCTTAACATTCTAATTAGAATAGTGTGTGCAATGCTATTTTGCCCTTCTATTTAGCCTGAGTTGTATTTAGAAAAAGTCAATAAAATAAACTACCTCGCAGCAGAGCTGTCGAGGTATTATTTGGAAGCCATTTATTCTATCGAAGCAGAGCTTCGAGGAATTAACCTAAAGAGATTAAAAACAGTATACTATTAGATTCAAATGGACGGGGACTTTTCCTTAATAGCTAAACTTTATCTGCTGGCAGTATAAACAATACTTTTACAAATTGTAAATTAGGCTAAATAGGATCACTACAAATAGTGCAGTTAAACTCATAGGTACATCCTTAACTTTTAGCAATAATTCAGTACATCACTCTGGCAGTAAAGGGTTTGAATTTGACTATAGTGGCTTTGAAGCAATATCGAATAACACTATTGATAACAACGCACTTCATGCTATGGAATTACCAGCCACTGCAATTAACACAATCGGAACAGGTAATACTTTCACCTGTGCATCGGGTTATGGTATTGATGTAAATAGTGGTGATATTTCAACCCCAATAACATGGAAAAAGCAAACAGTGTCTTACTATATCAATGTTGGAATTAATATAAATGCAAACCTAACAATTGAGGAAGAAACTATTTTAAAATTCGGTTCAAGTGGTACAATTGATGTAGGTTACAGCAACAATGCAGTTCTCACAGCAGTTGGATCTACTATCAATCCAATAATCTTCACAAGTTCAGCTACAACGCCTGCTGCAGGAGTTTGGGAAGGTATTAATTTGTGGGACAATTCAGACAATACAATATTCGATTATTGTGAATTCCAGTATGCTGGTAAAGGAAGTTCAGCTACAAGAGCTGCAATTAAATCATTCGGTTCAACATTTACTGTATCCAATAGTAAGTTCAAATTCTGTGGCGGTTGGGGTGTTTATAATGATGCAAATACAGTATTTACCAATACTAGTAACACCTTTGAAGCATGTAATCTTGGTACGGTTGGTTTTGATTAGTTTACACAGAGGTTTCAAATAGTAACATTTTAATTATTTTCAGAGGGTATCTCAAAAAACCGAGATACCCTTATTTTTTTGTGAATAAAAGAATATGAGTGTCCGTTTAAATAACAAAATCAAACCTTTATACTGTCATTCCTGCGAATGCAGGAATCCCATTGTCTACATCCAGATTCCGGGACTTCGCCCGGAATGACAATGGGTAGTGTTTTGCTTACAGGTATTATAACGGATATACAAAAAAACAATTTTTAAAAATCTTTGTTATAATTGTTTAAACAAATTTATTTGAAATAAATAATTTGTATTTACTATTTTTTTTATAATTTCGTATCCCATTTTGATTTTTAGAAAATTACTTTTAAATAAATTAATCTTTTACCAACTAATAACCAAATTTTAAACATTATGAAAAGAACAGAAAGAAAATTAGGGGTTATTTTGATTGCTTTGGCATTTATCTTTGCCAGCTGCGAAAAAGAAATAACAACATCAAATTTAACCTTAGATAAATCTCAGAAAGCTAAGGTGAAAGCATATTTTTATGCTGAATTGGATAAGACTAAACAAGGTTTAGAACTAGCACCAAATGGAACTAAGGTTTTTGTATCTATCCCAAATAGCAGCCTTAGTAGTGCCGCAGGTGTAACCGGAAATTGGATTGATACTGTATTAATCAGTAATGGAATTGCAGATATCACCGTTCCTACCGTTAGTACAGGTGTAACTGTTACTATAAAAGCAGCAGAATTCACTTATAGTCAGGTACAGTCATTCGGGTCTGTGTCAAATACTATTTCAAAAATTTACTCAGTAACCGCAGCACAAACTATATCTGTTTTACCAGGAGAAAGCAAAAGCAAGGAAATTACATACGATGGTCAAAATCAGCTAGATAATTTTGTAGAAACAGTTACTTGTGCTTTTATTCTTAAAGCCGATATGGATGAAACTCTTGCAGGAAATGAGAACGTACCACAAGGTACTATCGTGAATCTTTACACCTCAACTTGGGCAGGTACTGCCACTGTTGGTGCTGATGGAAAAATAACTGCAACTATTCCTAAAGATGAGGCCATAAGTCTTAAATTTGAAGCAACCAAAACCCTTACAGTTCCTCCATCAAAGAAATTCCTTTATACTGGAACTATACCTGCTCAATCTATAAGCACTACTTACGCTAGTACGATTACGCTATCAGGTGTTCAAAACGAAAACTAATTATTAATCAAATTTGCGAAAATAAGACTTCATGAAATGTCCATGTTCAAGAGTATACCAAAAGAAATGAGCAAATTACAGACAATCTATCGGAGTTAAAAGCAAATTGTTGTTAATACTTTAGTATAAATGTTGTTGCAAAACAAATAGTTAACTTAATTTAAACAGATGAAAAAAATAATTATATCGTTTACCGTACTGCTTCTTGGACTTAATGCTATAGCTCAGGATAGTGTACTGGTAAATAAACACGGAAGTATTATTCTTCCGCAAAAAGGTGATATTGCCGTCGGACTTTCAGCCGATCCAATTCTTTATTATGTTGGCAATATGTTTAACGGAAATACCAATAACTCCCTTAATTTAGGAGATCAAAATTTATATTTCCGTTATTTCCTTAGTGATAATGAGGCGCTAAGAGTTTCTATTCGTGTAAACTCTTCAAAGTATGTATATAACTACTATGTAATTGATGATGCTGCTAGGGCTATTGATCCTCTTAGTCGTCAGCAAGTTGAGGATAGGCAAACCTCAATTGACAACAATTACGGGGTAAGACTTGGCTACCAAAAATTTCGTGGGTATAAAAGGCTAAGAGGCTTTTACGGTGCCGATCTTGGGTTCTCATACTATAAAACCAAGTACACACGTGAGTATGGTAACCAAATGAATCAATTAAATCCTAGCCCAACAACGCATTGGGGTAATTTATCGAGCAGAACATTAGAATCTAACGATGGTGCTACCAAATCGGTAAGCCTAGGTATATTTGCTGGTGCAGAATACTATTTTATGCCTAAAATTTGTGTTGGGGCTGAATTAGGTATTCAGTATGGCAAGATGTGGGAATCACAGGGCAATCTTAAAGGTGAAGAGATGAATCTAACCCAACTAGTAAAATATGATCGTGCGGTAACGCCTGGTGATAGAAGTAATAATCTTTATACAACGTTCCCATATTCCTATGGAAGTTTATATTTGATGGTACATTTTTAATTTCTAAGGATAAGTAATTAATATTAGAGGTTGTTCAAACGAACAACCTCTTTTTTAATTAAATCTTCTATGTCACTCAATGCTGTATTTGGAAAACACGAATTCGTAACTTTTGTCGAATCATTGTTATGCACTAATTTTTATTAGTAATTTATTATTAAATCCATTATAAGGTTCGTCTGGATAACCTCTAGGGTTACATATTACTCTTGTGTTTTCAATTGTATAATCTAAGCAATTATGTATATGTCCGTGAATCCATAATTCAGGTTTCATCTCTTTAATAAAGTCTTCAAGATTTGATACAAATGCAGCTGAAATTAATTCTTCTCTATATTCAGGCAATAAGGACAATATACTTGGACCATGATGAGTTATGATAACATTTTTAGAGGTTTTGCTTTTTTCAAGGCTATTTCTTAGCCATTCGAGTGATTCATAATGGAAAAGATGTGTGTCTATTGACCTTAATTTGGAATAAGAGGGATCAATTCTAATTAATTTGTAATCATTCATTTTTTGTTGCGCTTCAATTCCTGCAATTCTTGGATTACCAAACAATTCAAAATTTGTCCATAATGTTGTTCCATGAAATGTAATTCCATCTATAGTTATACTGTCTTTTTCTAAAATGTGAATATTTGATTCTCTCGAACCTTCCTTAAGTTTCTTCAGCAATTTAGGGTATGAGTTTCTGTAATATTCATGATTTCCAAGTACGTATAAAACAGGTACTTTCTTGACTTGTTCTTTAATCCACAATAACCCTCTTTCTCCAACATGAATATCGCCAGCCAAGATCAATAAATCAATGCTTTCAAAATCCAAATCAAGAATTCCAAATTCATTATGCAAATCACTTGCAATCTGTATTATCATATATCTTTGGTCGTTTCTTAAAATAAATTAGTGCATAAACCCCGCTTGTTAATTGCGTTTAGAAGGTTCAAACCGTTTACTTACAACACGATAGTAAAGTAAGCAAAAAGCATTGAGCCTATCAAAACATCATCAACCCAAATAGGATAAATACACTGTTGGCGGTTGGCTTTTATTGTTTCTCAAATAACTCAAAAAAACTTTCTTTGTTTAAATGGTAACAGTAGATTAGTGAAAGGCTTTCCAAGTCCTCAGACCTATCAATTTCTATCCAATCATCCATTGAACCTAGGTAACACCTTCGCTGGATAATAAATTCATTTTTAGTTTTTATAATTCTCATTTTCGGATGATATGCTTGCGTCTTAATCATGAAATCTTTATAGTTTTCATCCCATTCGCCTAAATCCACTCCATTTCTATTCCCAACAAATACTGTCAAGCAATTCTCACGCACATCTATTAATGAATATTTGAGATTTGTTGTTTTAGCAATTGATTTCTCAATCACCGATATTTCGTTTTCTGTAAATAGCTTTTTAACAATTAATCTAAGTACAACAATCGCATCTTCTGGAGTTTCATAAATCTCAAATCCATTAGGAATCTCATTTATATTTTGACAATCATCTTCAATCTTTGTCGTATAGTATCTAAGTCTACCCTTTTTTGTCGGTATTGCTTTAAAATAGTAGTTTTCACCAACCCTATTTGTATATTTTAATGCCATTTTATTTCAACAATTAAGTTTTCCACCAAAGTCTCGCAAGTTGGTTGCATTTGGGAGATTGAAACTGTTTTATTACCCCCGATAGTAAAGTAAATAAAAAGCGTTGAGCCTACCAAAACATCAGCAGCCTAAAAAAGGATAAAAACGCTGTTGTAAACTGATTTTTATTCATCCTTTAACAAAGATTCAACTTGCTTTTGAAGGATTGGAAGTTGTTTTGAGATTATGCCCCAAATTATTACATCATCAATTCTGTCATAACCATGAATTACCCAATTTCGTAAATCAACTATCTTTCTTGCATCTTCAATCGGGAAGTTGGAATCAATTTTCAAAATACGACTAGCGGCTTCTCCTATAATCTCAAACTCTCGTTCTATACCTCGTTTAAGAAGTTTGTTGGTTTTGTATGTATTGAAATCTCTATTCTCGCCAAGATATTCATAAATAGAATCAATCGAGGCTTTAATGTCAAACAAAAACTTTTAAATTTCAAGCTGCATAAATCAGCTGTTTAGTTTGTTCAACACCTTTTATGAAATATGGGTTTGATAAAGAGTTTTCAGTAAGTAAATCGATGCGGCGTTTAAATAAATCTTGCAGCTTGTAATGTAAATCAAAATAATTGTCGGTGTACTGGTCTATCGATAAATTATCGAAAGAGATTAAAAGGTCAATATCACTGTTCTCATTGAATCTATCAGTACATACTGAGCCAAATGCATACATCGTCTTAACCTTATAGATTTCACAAAGTTTTTTTACATCAAGTATTCTATCAGCTAGTATCTTATTCATTTAATTATTCTGAACTTGAGTCAAATATACAACATTTTCTAAAAACAAGTTGGATATGCTATGATAACTCGTTCAGAACTTGTTTGCAACGTTCCACAAGTTGGTTGCGTCTGGGAGGTTGACTTCGGTTAGTGCGGAGCATTTATTTAGTTCCATTATCTATTGTTATGATAAGTTTATTGGGTTCTTGCTCAATTACTACTATTTGCCCTTGTTTAAAGCCAAGCTCTGCGAGCCACTTTCCTTCAAGCCGAATTTCAGGAATAGTTGTACAATCAAATCTCCTTGTGCGGAATTTCGTATGAATTTTCAATTTTCTGATTTTTACCATTGTCATACAACTATATGACAAATGTAATTTAAAAAATCAATTTGTCAACTTTTAATATGACAAACTTGTCAACAAATTAGCTGACATTTGTTTCGTGACACGTGATAAACTAAAGAAGAGAATCGGTCAGCGAGTTGTAGAGTTTCGCGAACAGAAAGGTTGGAGTCAATCCGACTTGGCAAGAGCATGCAATAAAGACCGTCAAGCTATTGAGAAGTTGGAAAATGGTAAGGTCAACCCAACTCTTTATACTTTATTAGAAATAGCTAATGCTTTAGAAGTTTCTTTATCAAAGTTGGTCGATTTATCCTAAGGTAAAATGGGGTTTAGAACGCTCAAAATTGCAAATCTGCGCTAGCGGGTGTTAGGCAACGTGCTTTATTTTAAATCCATATTCATATTTGTCAAAATACTTTAATTCTAACTCCTTTTTTATAAGTTTAAATTCTAAATTTTCAAATAAATGAATCGAAGAAACTGTAATATTATTTTGAATTATAAAATCTAAAAGAGTTACTCTAAAATCGGCATCTTCTAATCCTTTGAAATCCAAAATAACAAAGCCGTCCTTTTTAGTAACCTTATTTATGCTTAATTTATTGAAATTGAATCCTAAAACTATTTCTTTTAAAGTACCCTTAGAGTAAGGAAACTGTCTTTCAATGCGATTCTCTATATTTGGCTGATGAGGCAAGAATAAATTTGAGTCTGTTTCCGCGATGAGCCTCCACTCTTTTTCATATGACCATGATTTAGATTTAATATTAGTCATATAAAAGATAGCCAAGTGAGGACTTATATTTATGTCAAACTTATCTGCTTTCTCTTTATAATTTATTGGAAATGGACCATGAAATTTCTTTACTAACTTTTCAACATCAAAGATTGCTAAAAAACCATCATGATTAGAGTAATGCGCCCACATTAACATATCACAGGGATTACTTGTTAATGAAATAATCCCCATTTTAGAAAATACATCATCATGCAGATCGGACATAAACTGAAGTTTCAGTTTTTCATACTCAGTATCAAACAACCTTCTTACTCTTTCTTCTGGGTTTTGATCCATAGAACAATAATACTTTTTGTAAGTCTCAAATGAAACATTCTCAAAATCCAATAAGTTACGAAAACATTCGAATGGATCATTTAATTGAAATGGATGTGATGCATAAAAATATCCGTTAGTTAAAGACTCTATGCTGTATTTATTTATTTTATAGTACTTCATTAATTCATTTGGACAATCTTCATTAGGATTAGGATAGACCGAAAAACGCATCGGTAATATACTATCCATAGAGTATTCCCAACCAGACAACTTATATTTATCAGTCATTTTTCACAATTTTATTTATCCCTTGGTAGGCGGTCTCAACATGTTGCCTAACTCATTTATAGGTCTGCTAACAAACTTACTCAAATTAAATTATATTCTCTAAGAGTATTTTAACCTTTTTATCTCATTTATATTTTATTTCTTATGTGCAATTTTATTAGCGACACACATCTATAAGCACTCCCTGTTCAATGTTTAAGGTTAAACTGGAACAAAAAAAGGGTAGCTTTCGCCACCCTTTACATTCTTAGGAAAAAGGAGATTATATTACAAGAAATGAAACCTTACCCCAAAGCATGGCAGAATATAGCTAAAGCTGTTAGTAAGGCATTTATTGTACTTTCCATCAATAAAAATGGTTGCATTCAATGATGAGTTTGAGGATAACTTAACACCTAACACCTTTTGTTCAATACCAACCCTTATAATTGCATCGGGATAGAAATCGAGAGTGTTCTTTATGTTCCGTGTGCCGCCCTCCGCTCCTATTCCTATGTATGGATTCAAGAATAGTGGAAAATAGAATTTTATATCTAATCCATAACGTGTACCGCCCAATTTCCAATCGGTATTTTTCTTATCAATTAAACTTCCCATTACATACCCTTCCTTGCCTGCATAAACTCCAACGGAAAGTTTTTTAGTTATAGAGAATGCTCCAGTACAAATCCTGCTAAGCCTATAGAACTGAACATCAACGCCACTGGGTTCATCAATATCAACACCCAAACCAACTCGCCAACGAGCAGTGTAAGCACTCTTTTCCTGTATCCAATTAGTTTTAGCCTTGTTTTGGGCAAATATGCTGGTAAAAGCTAAAAGAAAGAAGAATGCTAAATATCCCTTTTTGTTTTTCATTTTGATATTCTATTATCCGATTAAAGAAAATTATGCCACTAAGTCGCTAAGACACTACGGTTCATAAATAATAAATCAATGTCGTTGACTTAACGATTTTACTATCGACGCTTCCAGTTCTTACGAATCTGGAAGGTCCATCAAGACAATTAACCTAGCAGAGTCCGAAGGTCCTGCTAGCGTTTAAATAACCTTAAGTCAACGACATTGAATAATAAATATCAAACATTATGAGAGATTGTTTAAATTTCATTTTTTCACGCAAAGCCCGCAAAGTCTCAAATATCTCTCAAAACTAAGGTCGTGTCAAAAAAGAAAAAGTTTAAGTCTACATAAACATATTCAAGAGCGCAAAGAACAGAAATGGCTTTTAGCCATTTCAACTCAGTGTTAAACTTCCTTGAGGGCTTCGCCGTTCTCTATACTTTTTATACAATTAACTCTATGTTTAATATTTTTTTGTGATTTAAACTAAACCAATTTCTGATACTTATCATGAATTTGTGCCTTCGTGGCTATGAACTCAATCCCAATTACAATTTGTAACATTCTCATTCTCATAAGTTAGAAGGCTACGTAAATTTAACACCTATCACAAGTATATCATCAACCTGAGGGTTATATCCTCGCCATTCCTCAAATTCCTGCTCAAGCATTTCACCTTGCTTTGCCATTGGTTTTTCGGAAATAATAGCTAATAACTTTTTAAATGGTACTGACTTGTATGTACGACCACTATCGCCTCCAAACTGGCTAACATAGCCATCGGAGAAAATATAGATGCAATCGTCCTTTTTGAACTCAATCTCATTATGAGTGAACGATTCCTTTTCAACCATGTGAATACCAACGGGCATCTTATCGGCCTTAATTTCCACTAATTCGCCATTCCTAATCAGGTACATTGGGTTGTAGGCCCCTGCAAACTCTATCTTCTTAGCATCAAGATCAATTGTACAAAGTGCAATATCCATTCCGTCTTTCGATTCCCCCTCCTTACCTGTTTGTGATAGTGTAGACTTTATTGAATCCCTCAAATTATTAAGAATCAAATTTGGTTTTGTCTCATTTCTTACCTTCACAATTTCATTCAGAAATGAAATACCAAGCATACTCATAATTGCTCCCGGAACCCCATGTCCAGTACAATCAGCGGCAGCAATAATTATCTTACCATCAGTCTTTGTCATCCAGTAAAAATCTCCACTAACAATATCGCGAGGTTTGAAAAGAATAAAGTGCTCAGGTAATATTGATTGAACAAGATCGGGGGTTGGCATTACGGCAGTTTGGATCCTCTTGGCATATTCTATGCTCTGGGTCATCTCTAAATTTTGCTTTGAAATGTGATCATTCTGCGCCTCAATTTCATCTCTTTGTGCCTCTATCTCTTCTTTTTGTTGCAATATTTCCTCGTTAGTGCGAGCAAGTTCATCGCGCTGAACTTCTAGTACATTTTTCTGCTCCTCAATAGTTTTTGTTCTTTCTCTCACCTTCTCTTCAAGGATTTGCTTATCCTTCTGCAGCTGACGCTCCCGGTATCGAACAATAAAAACAAAAAGAGAAAAAACAATTATAATACAAAGACCAATAAACCAAGGGGTTTGCCAAAGGGGAGGTTTAATGGTAAAGGGTAACGTGTAAATTGAACTTTCATGACCCAATACATCCCTTGCTTTTATCATAATTTTATATTTCCCGCTTGGGAAAAATGGGAAGTTAAGAACGGGATCACTACTCCAATCGGTCCATTTACTTGTTTTTCCATCAATTATATACTGGAATTGAACCGATTTTTCCTTGATAAAAGATGGAGCACCTAAACTAATAGATAGCGAGTTATTAGAATAGCTAAGCTTGATATCTTTAAGATCTAGTTTGACTCCATTATTATCAGTTACATGTTTTAAGAAAAGAGGGAATGTTTGAACATTTGATTCACCTTTTGTGGCAGATATTTTTATTATTTGATTAAATCCATTTACAACCAAAAGCTCATTGCTGCTATTAATAAATATATCATTAATCCTATCGAATAGCCCTAAATAGTTTGAAACATCAAGATTAACCTCCTTTTCAGGTGAATAAAGATTCCATTTACGATCTACATTTACCCATGAGTAACCGTACTGCGAATAAATAGCATTAATTACATAATTTGAAGCTGGAGCTCCCTCATCAACAAGCGCATCCTGCGACTGATTATACAAATAAATATGATTACTTGTAAAAACCTTAATGTTTCCAAGTACCTTCCGTACAATTGGTGATTCAACAATTATATTTGAAGGTGTAATTCGTTTAGAAACCGTTTCGCCATTTGGCACCACCGTTAACTCATAAATATTGAATTCGGTGGTTACTATTAGTTTGTTGTCCGATAGTTCAACAATTGACAAAGGGTATTCACTATCAAATGAAAAAACCTTTTTTGCATTCCAATTACTCCCTGTATTCGACAGAATTGATACTCCTTCAGTTGAACATATTAGTAAGTTTTTAGAATTAAATTCCGATGGTTTTGCAAAAAGGATGTAGGTGCCAGCTAAAATTGAGTTTCCTTTGTTGTAGCCAATTTCATATAATCCAGTACTGGTAGCGGCTAAGAGCTTACTATTATACACTAGTAGCTGTTTACACTTACCCTCAACCCCTGTAACTCTTTGATAAATATTACTAACCGATTGCAGGGAATACATTTTTTTCTTTGCAGCGCTTATCTCTTCTTTCTCCTTTTTGCTTACATTTCCTTCACCTGTAGGAGATTCAACAGTTTGTGTTTCAGCCTTATCTGTTTTACTAAAAAGACGTGCAAAAAAGCCTTTTTTCTTCTTCTTTGAATCCTTTTCATCAGGTTGAGATTTGGTATCAGTAACCTGTTTTTCGTTTTTGGTTTGTACCTCTTCTTTGGCTTTGGCTTGATTCCGTTGTATTACGGGAGTCTCAATCTCCGAAAAATTCTTAACCTCTGATAAATAGTATAAACCCTCGCTACCCCCAACGTAGATAGTCCTATTAAACTCTGCAATTGATAGGATATTCCCTGTAATTCCAGAGTAGTGCTCGAAGGATTTTACGGGAATATTCAAATCAACCCGAGAAATTCCCATACCATGAGCAATCCAAAGTCCTCCAGAGTAGTCCTTACCCAAAGAGTATACTTCATCATCTGGAAGACCGTTTGAATAGTTAATTATACTCTCTGATTCTAATGTTTTTGAGTTGATAATTGAACAACCTCCTATAAGAGTTGATATTGCAAATCGACTACTATCGAGAGATAATCCTCCATTTATATAGCTAGCATTCAGGTATCGTTGATCTTTAAGGGTTATAGGTTTAAATTCCCACCCATTGAAAATAAAAAGTCGATTCCCAGATGTTCCAATGTATGAGAAGTTATTATGATTAAAAGTGAAGCTAATATTTTCATCCTTATTTAGGTTTAATCTGAGCAAAGTAGCATTCTTCTCTTCAAGTCGATAAACCGAGTTTTTATCTTTAATGATGTAAATAATCCCATTGAGTTCAAAGAAATCCGTGATCATCTGGGTTGAATCTCCCTCAACATATACAGGCTCAGTTTTTGGTGTACCACTCATACTAATTTTGCTTATATGCTGAGTTCCACATGTATACAAGTCATTTTCGATTTTCAAAAACTTATAGTAAATATCAAGCGTTGAATCCTGTATGCTATTATAATTGAATTCGCCTTTTTGATCTTTTTTGAAGTAACCAATCTCCATATCGGTGCTTACAAAAAGGTTGTTAAGCGAAAAGATAGCGATTGGTTTTCCATTAATATTCAATTTTGACCATTCAAAACCATCAAATACGTAAACCCCTTTTCTGTTAAGAACATACATTAGGTGATCCTCATCGCTCTGGAGGATAGACCAGTTCTGGTTGCTCATTGTTGAAAGCAACTCGTAGTTAGAAATATATGGGACGCCCTTTTGTGCAAAAGTTCCAATTGCAGCAACAATGCTAAATGAGAGTATTAAAAACACCCTTTTTAATATACTATATTTCATAAACTATCCTTTTTTAGACCGAGTAAATTACACCAAAAGAGTTAATAATTGAAAAAAAACAAGCAATATTATTAATAAAAATAGCTCAGCGTTTAAACTGAGCTATAATTGTTCATAACTAATATTTTACAAGACTTTCATCTCATCAATCAGATTCTTTGCTCCTGCATATTTATCGATAACAAAGAGCACATATCTGATATCTACTATAATGGTTCGCTGAATATCAGGTTCAAAAGCATAATCACATGCCATTGCATCATTATTACCATCAAATGCAATTCCAATTAGATTTCCGTTGGCATCTAATGTTGGACTACCAGAATTACCACCTGTAATGTCGTTATCGGTGAGGAAACATACTGGCAAAATACCATCGACTCCATACCGCCCATAGTCTTTAGCTTGCCATAGCTGCTTTAATCTTGGTGAAACATTAAAAACATCTATTTTAGGGTTTTCTTTGGCCATCAACCCATCAAGGGTAGTAAATGGCTTACAAATGACCCCATCATTGGGTTTATAACCAATCACCTTGCCGTAGGTTAATCGCATGGTTGAATTAGCATCTGGGTAATGTAACTTATTATCCTCCATTTCAAGTAATCCATTTGTATACAGCTGCATAGCCTTTTCATAGTCGGATTGCCGTGGTCTAATTATCTTTGAAATAGAATCGTAAAGCATGTGGTAACTTTGATAAAGCATAAAAATGGGATCTTTTACAATACTATCAATAGCTGGTTTTTTTAGAAACCGCTTCAAATTTTCAGGTGATGTAAAATACGACCTTTGATAGAAGCTTTGTGCATACAAAGGCATCATCTGGCTAATTTGGGGTTGCTGTTTGATTGCCTGAATCATCGGTATATTGGGACAATCGGAAGTATTATCGATTAAACTTTTTAGGGAGGTTGAATACAGCCAAACATCAGGATTTATATAATATTTCTCGAAAATCTTAGGGATTCTCTTTTTAATAGATTTTGCTACTTTTTTAACATTTTTCTTGCTAAGCATTGCCCCAAATAGCTCATCACATGCATTAATATTCTTATTTACATCAACAGGGAAACCCAAAATTGCATCAAGAGAGCCTGAAAGTTCTACCCATTTATTCTCTCTATATGTTTTAAAATAATCCTCTAGTACAGGCATTGCTGAGAGATATTTAGCTCTTGTTGATGGCTTCTGCGACACCCATAATCTTAAGCTATCTTCGCGTGCTTTTAACCTTTCAACAACATTAAATCTAAACATCGATTCGGCTTGCCAAGTATCTTTTTGCCAAAAATTAACAAGCATATCGTGCTTATCGGTATAGTTAACCTTCACTTTTGGATCCTTTGCCTGTGCATCTTTAATAATTCGAATAAGTTCTCCCCAAACTTTATCCTTCCATGGAGCAAGAACATCACGAGCTTGCATTGCTTCGGATGGACTTGAATATCGATAGGTTGTTCCAGGGTAACCAATGATCATGGTAAAATCGCCCTCCTTTACACCATTTAACGAGATATTAAGGAATCTCTTAGGAATGTAAGGAACATTTTTGGTACTGTACTCGGCAGGTTTGCCATCGGGAGCAGTATATATTCTAAACATGCTAAAATCGCCAGTATGCCTTGGCCAATGCCAGTTATCGACATCACCCCCAAAATTTCCAATAGAAGTTGGAGGAGCCGCCACCAAACGTACATCTAGGAAACGTTCGTATAAAAAGAGGTAAAAAGTATTAAAATGAAACATCGGCTTAACAATGGCATAAAACTTACCGTTTTGAGTGGATGCTCTTGCTATAGAATCCATTCCAGCATAAATTCCATTATAGTAGTCGGAACTTGAAAGTTTTTCGTTTTGATATTTAACCATTTTCGAGGTTACATCCTCTACGCTAAAAAGAATCATTGCAGTTTTACCTGGAATACTTAACTCTTCACTAAGATTTCGGGCAAAAAAGCCATCCTTAAGTAAATTATGCTCAGGTGTGCTATGAAGTTGAATGGCATCAATACCGCAATGATGATTTGTAAGTAGTAATCCTTTTGCAGAAATCAGCTCTGAGGTACAACTTCCATCGTCGAGTTGAACAATGGCATCCTTTAAACTTGAATGATTAATACTATAAATATCCTCAGCGCTAAGTTTTATACCCTGAGCCTCCATCTGAGCTATATTCTTAGTAATAAGATTTATTAACCACATCCCCTCATCGGCCATACTAAATTGCCATGCAAGAAGGAATGAGAGCATAATAGTAATTTTTTTCATTTAGAATTTTATTTGCTATTAATATTTATATCAAAATATAACTAATTCTTTTGTTTGATTATATAAATCAATGCCAATGATAACCCTAATAAGGATAAAAGCATTAAAGTTAAACGCTTATTCGATGATTCCATCATCAATGAAATCTGTTTAGCGTTAAGATCTCCTGCAATATATGACGCATCGGGCAGATGGTTTTTGTGCCACTGTCCAATTATTGTTCCTTTATTTAGCAGGATTAATCCAGGATTTGCTCTAATCACCGTTTTTAACAAAACCTCATCGGCATTCAGAAACGGGTAAAGTGCACCTGTTTTAGCAACAAAATTATCAATCTCACCCTGTGTTGATGCTGTAACGCAAGCAAAACCATACCCGCTCGCAGCAGCTTTAGAGTATAGCTCATTGAGCTTACTGGTTGCTTCTAAGTTTGTTTTATCAAGCCGATAGGCTACTGCCAAGAAATAATAACTGGGGTATGATAGAATGCTATCGGTTATTTCCCTCCCAGAAATAGTCATCAACCCAAAACTCTCGATTGAGGGTGTGAATCCCTTTTTAATCAGTACCGATTTGCTATCAACAAATTTCCAGGTAGAATCTTGCCATGGTATATTATTCTCGCTAAATTCCTTAACAATGCCATTTTTCTTGTAGTAGAGAGTAGTTTTATAAACATCGCTTGGAGCACCTTCAGGTACAACCATTGCATTCGGTATATTCACGCCAATGCTAAAAGGCCTATAATCAAACATAGGCAATCGCGTATACCCAATAAAAGGAGGTATAAATGCGATAATTGCAAGTATTACAAAAAGTATTAAATCTTTTAAAATAGTTGTATTAGAAGGCAAACTCGATCTTTTTATAAAAAGTAAAAGTGCCGCAGCAAAGAATATTATGTTTTTATAGAAAGTCTGCCAGTTTGTTAATTTAATAGCATCTCCAAAACATCCACAATCGTGCACAGGATTGAATATTGCAAGTATAAAAGTTAATGGGGTGAAAAAAACCATAAATAGAAATGCGCCCCAAACGGCTAATTTTAGTCTTACCCCAAATAGTAAAAGTAGACCAATAAGAAGTTCTCCAGCACATAGCACGAACGATAGTAATAAGGCTATTGGTTCAAAAAAATCTGCATTAAAAGCCTTAAAGTAATCGGTTAGCTTATAAGCAAATCCGAGAGGATCTACTCCTTTAACAAATCCTGAGAAGATAAAAAGGAAAGCAAGTAAATAGCGGCAAACATTTAATATGGTTTTCATAAAAATCAATATTTATCAACCAACACTAATTTGAGATAATTGATAAAACAATTTATTTAAAGATATCGAAAAAAAACATACATGAAAAATTGAAGAAATATAATGCATTCCATTATTTTAATAGCTCTTCCACCCTCTTAATTATAAGATTAAAAATTTCATCAGGCTTTTTGATACTCAAATCTTTGTTATAACATTCAACAACCTTAAAACTAGAATCAATTTTTGCCTGCTTTAGGTAGATTTGGCGAACCTTTTCTTGAAAAGATAAATCCTTTTCATGAATATCCTCTTTACCTTTTAAATAATCACGATCATCCCCTTCTCGTATCTCCGTTAATCGTTCCTTTGTGAATTGGAATGGTACATCAAGGAAAAGGTTTAAATCGGGTTGAGGAATTTTATAGTACTCAAACTCTAAATCGATAATCCATTTCCGAAGACGATCCTGCCCGGCTTCATCATTAATCTTGGCGCACTGAAAGGCAACATTTGAATACACATACCTATCGAGAATCACCGTTTCACCATTTTCGAGCCAATCCTTAATCATTTTTGAAGCATCCATCTGATCGCAAGCATAAAGCATAGCCACAATGTAAGGATCAACCTGACTGACATCCCCAAATTCACCTCGTAAAAAACGGGCAATCATCTCACCAAAAAAGGGAGAATCCATTCGTGGAAAATGTAAATATTTACTCTTTACACCTCTTTTTTTGAAATACTCTGTTAGTAGCCGAATCTGAGTAGATTTTCCAGCACCATCCAATCCTTCAATATCGATAAAAGCCATTCTAATATCAGTCTTTAAGTTAAAATTCTATTTTTCAAACGCTAATTGAGACAGATGTTGTAAATCTTTAGTAATTTTAAGGCGAAATTAGCATGTTGAATAGAAACCTTATTGCATAATAAATTGTTTTGCAAGATAGAAAAAAATGGAAAAAATTGGGTCATTATTTCAGGGAAGAGGAACATTATTAAGTAATGGAAAGCTAATTGACATTTCCAAGCCGCTGATAATGGGTATAATAAACGTTACAAACGATTCATTCTTTGGTGGCAGTCAATTCCGAATAAAGTCAAGAATAGCAAGAAGAGCAGAACAGATACTCCTCGAAGGGGGAATCATTATTGATATTGGTGCATGTTCAACACGCCCTGGCTCAATGCCAGTTGACGAAGCCACTGAAATTAAACGCCTTACTAGGGCATTATCGGTAATCCGAAAAAAATTCCCTGATGCCACGATTTCCATTGATACCTTTAGAGCAAACGTTGCTAAAGCAATGCATACCAATTTTGGCATTGATATAGTAAATGATATTTCGGCTGGGGAAATGGATTCAAATATGTTTCGAACGGTTGCCGATTTAAAACTCGTTTACGTTTTAATGCACATGAAAGGATCTCCTAGGGATATGCAAGAAGATCCCCGTTACGATAATGAAATTACCAAAGAGCTTTTTGGCTTTTTTACCAAAAAGATTGAAATGCTTAAATTGCTTGGCGTAAAAGATATAATTATAGATCCTGGTTTCGGTTTTGGTAAAAACTTAGACCATAACTATACACTTCTTAAAAACCTTGACTCATTTAAGGTTTTTGAACTTCCAATTCTTGCAGGTATTTCAAGAAAATCGATGATTTATAAGCAACTTAATACTTGTCCAAATAAAGCGCTAAATGGAACCTCCATTCTTAATACAATAGCCATATTGAATGGCGCATCAATTCTTAGGGTTCACGATGTTAAGGAGGCTGCAGAAGTAATAAAACTTACTGAATTTTATATTGGTCAACCTAAAGTATAAACACCATTAATACTAAGCAATGCTTCATTTCGTAGCTGTATTTATTACATTTAGGGTTCTTGATGTGATAGATATATTTCTGGTTGCATTCCTTCTTTACCAGATATATATGTTGATTCGAGGTACTGTGGCAATCAACATCTTCGTTGGGATTTTTGCGCTATACATGATATGGCTAGTTGTCAAGGTGCTGAATATGGAATTATTAACCAGTATCCTTGGACAAATTATTGGAGTTGGAGTAATTGCATTAATAATTGTATTTCAACAGGAGATTCGTCGATTTCTACTCTTTATAGGAACCCGATACTTTTCAAAAAATCGATTCTCGATTGAGAATTGGCTTTTCCCAAAACAAAAAAACTTAGTTGCTCCTGTAAACATCGAGGCAATTGTTCGGGCATGCCGCAACATGTCCGAAACAAAAACTGGCGCACTCATCGTTATTGCCCGAAAATCTGAACTACAGTATTATGCTGAAACAGGGGATATTATTAATGCTGAAACATCAAGCCGATTGATTGAAAATGTATTCTTTAAGAATAGCCCTCTTCATGATGGGGCAATGATTATTGTAAATGATAAAATCAGAGCTGTTAGGTGTATTCTTCCTGTTACTGAAAATCTAAATATTCCAGCACACTATGGTATGCGTCATCGTGCTGCACTAGGCATGAGTGAACATACAGATGCCCTAATCGCAACTGTTTCTGAAGAAACGGGAAAGATTAGTTTTGGGGTTGAAGGCGAAATTAAGTATGATATTTCAAGTATGAAACTACGCCAACTTTTAGAGGATTTTCTAACAATTGAAGATTAGTCCTAATAAAGTCTAAGCCTTATCCTCTATCGATTTATTCTTCTTTAGTTTGATCTTCTTTTCCTGGCCATTCATCAACCTTTCGATATTCTTTTGATGCGTAAAAAGCATAAGCGTTGCCAGAATAAATGCGAAAATTACCAATGAAGGATATTGCGTTCTGTACACAAAAATCAGTATTGCAGGAAAGGAAAACCCAGCAATCATAGAACTTAATGATACATAACGGAATATAAGAAGCGTTACAACCCAAATCAAAAGAACAAAAAGAGCACCATAAGGGTGAAGTGCAAAAACAACGCCCGATAAGGTTGCTACACCCTTACCTCCTCTAAATCCAGCAAATACAGGAAATATATGGCCAAACATTGCAGCAAGACCCAAGTAAAGCTGGAAATCTACGAAAAGACCAGTCTCTGGTATATAAAAATGCGTCAAATAAAGTAGCCGAACAGCAAGGTAGCCTTTTAGCATATCTATTATGAATACAGGAATACCAGCCTTTGCACCAAGCGTTCTCATTGCATTGGTTGCTCCAGCATTCCCACTGCCATAATCCCTTACATCAACACCATAGAAAATCTTACCAATCCAGACAGACGTTGGGATAGAACCAATAAGATAAGCTAATAGTATTACTAATATTTTGTAAAAACCTTCCACAGTCCAAATTTTTGGCAAATTAGCGAATTTTTTTTCTGGATTCAAAGCTAAAAAACGCATGTGCCTGCATTGGTGTAAATTATAGAGTGATGATATATTATTAGATTTTGTTGATTGATCGTAATTACAATGAGAGAATTTGAAGATGAGAGAATTTGAAAATGAGGGAATAAAGCAATGAGAGGATTTGAGGATTAATGAATAGAAGGTTGAGTGTTTGGTGAACGTAAATTATTTTGAGTGTTGATGGTTTTGTTAACTTTTTTTTTACTTTTGTCATCGTTATGTATTTTTTTACATATCTGGAATTGAAGCATTTCCTAATACATATTTCCAAAAAAATAGATTGAAACCAAGTTTAAACATAAAATTACAAACAAATGAAATCAACTCTAAAAATTTTTCTACTTTGCTTTACGGCGGTAATAATCATGTCATCTTGTAAAAAAGATGAATCTTACACTTTAACCGTTGTGGCTAATCCGGAAAATGCTGGGACAGTTACTGGTGGAGGTTCTTATAAGTCTGGAGAGAGTATAAACCTCACTGCTACGCCTAATTCTGGTTATATCTTTTTAAACTGGACAAAAGGTGACGTTCAGGTTAGCACAGATGCAAACTTTTCATATATCACTAAATCAACAGATGAAACCCTAACAGCTAACTTTGAGCAGAAAATTATAGTTAAAATGGGTGCTCAATCCAATTCATCATTTGGCAGTTTCTACTCTATTGGACAAAAACTAGTTTACACACAAGAATTAGCATCTACACATCAGGATACTATTGATCTACTTTGCTTCTACGAGCACGTAGAACCAAGCCGCATCAACGATATTACATTATCATCACCTGGTGCAAATATTACAGGTATATTCACTGGAACAACATCTCCAGATGTATGGACAACTAAAAGGTTAACCCTTTTCACCCTTCCTGTAACAGCAATTACAACTGCTCAATTTGATCAGTTACATCAGAATGATGCGTCAATCTCAACCTATTTTAATAGCACTTTAACCTCTGGTAATAAGAAAGCAAAAACCTTAGCGGTAGGCAATATCTGGGCGTTTAAAACACACGATAACATTTACGGATTAATTAAAGTTACCAGTGTTACCCAAAATGCCGATGGTTATGTTGAGTTTGAGCTAAAGCTAAAGAAGTAATTTAGAATCACTTTAATAATATTGGCTGCATTCTTAACATATAGATTGCAGCCAAATTTATTTTAATTAACACCATGAACCACAAAAACTTAATCTTTATACTCGCCCTTTTGTTGCTGTATAATACTGGGTGCAAAAAGGACGATGAACCAACCACAAAACCCATAATTACGCTTAAAAGTGATAGTGATTATATTCAAAACGGGCAGTCAATTGCTGTTGGAGGAAAGCTAAAGTTTGGCATTAAGGCAACCAACCCTAAAGCAATAATCACTAACCTAAAAATTCAGCGCATTGCCGATGGTAAACTAATCACCGAAAAGGATCAAGGGGTATATTTAAAAGATAGCTTAAATGTAGATTTTAACTCCACAAAATCATCTGCAACGCAAGAAATATGGAAGTTCTTTGTAATGAACTCCAATCGCGATTCAGCATCCATTACATTAACAATAAATCTTGGAACAGGAGTTGATTATGGCGAAATTTACCACTATACATCTCTAAAAATCGGAATGCAGAGCAATACCGATTTACCAAACTACTTGGATTTACATACAGGTTTGCTCTACAGCAAAACCAATGTACCTGGACATGAGGGGGATATTGATCTTGTTGGATTTGTTTACACCACAAGTGGTGTTCTCTCCCCCACCCTATGCTGTCCCGGTTATACAGGTAGTAGCTCAGTAACAGGTCGCTACCCCGAAATAGCATCATGGAGCGTAGTCCGATTAACCTCTTACGATTATCATGCATCCGACAATAATCTTGTTAGTGCTAGTGATTTTGAACATGCTCAAAATGATAGCCTTCTGGTTACATCATTTAAACCTGAATCAGTAAGCGGTCTCGATAAGTTCTGCACTACTGGAAAAATTGTTCCCTTTAAAACCGAGGATGGTAAATACGGGCTTGTACGTGTTCTACATGCCGATTTAACTGAAACAGGCTACATGGAACTTGAGGTTAAAATACAAAAATAGAAATGGTTATGAAACACCCATGTAATGCAGATTGCACTAACACGAATGGACAAAACATGGGTGTTCCATCCTCTCGTTAAAGAATGTTAATAAACAACATCGTAATATATTAGTAATTAACAATATAAATATTTTGTTAGGATGAAACTCAAAATACTATTAATCCTACTATTCCCAATACTGGTTAAAGGTCAAAGCATTTCGGGGTTTGTAAAGGACTCAGTAAGTGGTTCGCCACTGGCTGGAGTAAACGTAGTAATAGAAAATAAGGGCAGCGTTACCGATGTCAATGGTGCTTTCAAATTCGTCAACCTACAGAATGGCAAGTATATAATTACCTTAACTAGCATTGGCTATAAAAAAACGATTAGCAAAGTTCTGGTATCAGGGAATAGCAATATCAATCTAGAAATATTAATGTCTAAAGATGAAATTTATCTTGATGAAATTGTTGTATCGGCTACCAGATCCGAGAATCGGATAAGCCAAATACCGGGAAGGATTAATATGATTTCAGCGGAACGAATATCGATGGTTGCTGCTCAAAGCGTTGATGAAATCCTTCAATTCCTACCCGGAGTTCAGGTAAGCCGTTCGTTTGGAATCTTCTCAACCAAATCATCGGTAACAATGCGTGGGCTAAGCGGCAACGAGCAGGCTCGTACTCTCGTTCTACTCGATGGTATACCCGTAAATAAAGCAGATGGTGGCTCGGTAAATTGGAATCTTATCTCAACTTGCGATGTTGAACGTGTGGAAGTAGTTAAAGGTCCCGGTTCCGCTCTCTACGGAGGAAATGCCATGGGAGGCATAATTAACGTTATTACACAAAAGCCAACCTCATCTATTCAGGGAAACCTTACAGCTGAATACGGCACATATAACACACGTGTATTAAGGTTAAATCTAGGTGGTAAAATCGGTTCTATATCATCAAATAAAGGATTCTACTGGACTGCTAACACTTTTTACCAAAATAGCGATGGCTACATCACACAATCAGAGGCCGATAGGAAAATCAACCCATTTATTGTTAAATCAAATGTTGATGAAAAAGACATAAACTTTAGGTTTGGCTATAATAGCTCCGATAAGTTTAATGCCGAGGCAAACCTGAGCATTTACGATGGAACAAGAGGTACAGGCGAAAAAGTATACCAACCAAATGGTAATCAAACAGAATATCGAACCTACCAGTTTCGAACAAATCTAAGCGGTAAGGTTGGCGGATTGAAGTGGAATACCTCTCTTTTCTACCTCAACGAGAATTACATGAAAGTTTCCGAATCTAAAAAGGATGATTACTCATGGTATAACGTAACCTCGGTTCGGCAGGATTTGGGATTGTTATCAAGTACCAACTATTCATTGGGCAAAAACTCCTTCACCGCTGGTTTTGATATCCGCAACGGACAGGTTGATGCATCGGATATCTACTATACATCAACAGATAAGGTTGATAACAATGGGAAGATGAATTTTTACGGGTTTTACGCACAGGACGATATTTCGCTAACCGAAAAGGTTAAACTTCTTGTGGGTTTACGCTATGATTTAGCCCGATTCTACGATGGTGCATTCATTATCTACAACCCATCCGCCGAAACTACTTTCCTAAGAAAATACGTATTCTCAATTGCTGATGATAAACAATGGGGCGCATTTAGCCCAAGGATTTCCCTACAGTATAGACCCAATGATGATTTTAGAATTTATGGTGGCTATAGCAAAGGTTTTAGACCATCGGTTCTGGATGATCTTTGCAGAACTGGTCGTATTCAAGGGGGATTAAAAATTGCAAACCCGAACCTAAAACCCGAATACCTCGATAATTTTGAGGTTGGTAGCGATTATTCACCATTGAAAAATTTAAAACTTTCTACAAGTTTGTACTACTCAAAGGGTAAAGATTTCCTCTACTACGTTTCAACAGGCGATAGTATCGATATGGGGTTTGGTAAACGCCCAATAATGAAGCGTTCAAACATCTCGAGTGTGAATATCTTTGGGGGAGAATTCGAAGTATCATACAGCCCAACACCTTCGCTAACCATGTTTGGAAATTATGCCTATTGCAATGCGAAAATATCGGACTACAAACCTCTTTCCGCAAGTGATCCAGTTAATCTAAAAGATAAGTCCTTAACGGATGTTCCTCAGAACTCATTCTCTGTGGGAGCATTTCTAAAAACAAAGATTATCAACGCTGGTGTAACCTGTCGTTATACAGGCGAAATGTTTGTAAACGACAAGAATATTTATGATGAGATAGTACTATCTAACAAATATCCTGCATGGATTAAGGTCGATATAAGGCTTTCACGCAATATCTACAAGCACACAAATGTTAGCCTTAACATCCAAAATATCTTCGATAAAAAGGTATACGATAGCAAGGGTGCTGTTGGTCCAGGGCGATTTATAACCTTTGGAGTTGGAGTAAGGATATAGGTAGTAATTGAAATATGTAAATTGAGCGTAAATAACTAATAACAAGTAACTAATAACAAATAATCATAATGAAAAAAGTATTTTTATCTCTATCCTTTGGGCTAATTTTGGCGATTTGCGTTTCGGGGCAAACCCAGTCCCAAACATTTGCAAACCAGAATAAATCCGATACAGCAAGTTTAACCAACAATTTCTACGACAACGAATCCACCAAACAGCTGCCCATGGTAGCCCTAACGGTTGATGGTGAAATTGCAAACTCTGGTGCTGTAGACTTCAGCAAGCTACCCCTCCGCTCAGTGATTGTGAAGGAGACCAACCTCAACCCCGATGGCAGCAATAAATTTGTTGGTGCATATAGGTACGATGGTTACTCACTTTTTGATATTCTAAACACAGTTAAACTTCAAAAGAAGAATGAAGTGGAATTCCCTCCTATTATTGACCTATACGTAGAAATTAGCAACGATAAAGGCGAAAAAGTTATATTCTCATGGGGTGAACTCTACTACCCAAACAATCTGCATAATATCATCATTGCAAATACCGTTATGCGTATAGTTCCCAGCAAAACCAAAGAGTTATGGCCTCTTCCCGAAACTTCTAAGTTAGTTGTTGTTAGCGATCTCCTAACCGAGCGGAATATCTCAAATCCATCAAAAATTACCGTTAAATCCGCAGATGCAACCTTTAAAATACAAAAAGGGTTATCGCCAATGTTCAGCGAAACATTTAGTTTAAAGTCAGAGGATGGTGAAAATATTCTAATGAAAGATATTTCAAAAGAGTTAAGCAAAATAACATACCATACCATTTTCTATGGGCGTGGTAAAGGCATTCATAGCACCATGCCATTTACAGGGTTTCTGCTAAAACAGGTGCTTGAGCCATACTTCAAACTTTCCAAGGAAAACCTCCAACATGGGCTATTCGTTTTTGCTGGGCTTGATGGTTACCGAGTAGCCATAACCTACGCCGAACTCTTTAACCGTAACGATCAGGCAGAATTCCTCCTAATTGAAGACCCAAATGACTTGGATGGTGGTAACTTCAAAATTTTCCCCGCTCCCGATTTCTTCTCCGACCGTGCTGTAAGAGCACTTTCCGAGATTAGGTTTGAAAGAAGATAGAACCACCCATTTTTAAATATTATAATTGAGGTGTTTATTTAAATACTATTATTAGATTTGCATTCTAACCATAGAACGCATGAAGTTTACAGGGGAAAACATAATAGAATTTTCAGGCAGGTTTAAAGACGACTTTTCGTGCTTGGAG